>JAGNMH010000037.1 GCA_017991275.1 Acidobacteriota bacterium | reverse complement strand
GCGTATTTGCGGATGGTTGGGCAGGCCGAAGTCGCGTGGCAGAATCACGCGCAATTCTTCGGGCTGGCGGCGACGCTGATGCGGCGCATTCTGGTGGATCACACCCGCGAACGCTGCGCCGAAAAGCGTGGCGGTGGACAATTTCATCTCTCGCTCAGTCACGCCGATCTGTTCGCGCGCTCTCCTGAAATTGGCTTGTTAACCCTGGACGAAGCATTGCAAACATTGGCGACGATCAAACCACAGCATTGCCGCATCATCGAACTGCGTTACTTCGGCGGTTTGACGATTGCCGAAACGGCGGAAGCGCTGGGTGTGTCGCACGCGACGGTCGAACGCGATTGGCAGTTCGCGCGCGCCTGGCTCCGGCGGGAATTGACGCGGGCTTGATGAGAGAAATGGGAGCTATGGGAGCAACGGGAGCAACGGCAATCTCATAACTCCCATTTCCCCCATCGCTCCCATCTCACTTCCTATGACCCCACAATACTGGCAACAAGTCGAAGACCTCTTTCATGCCGCGCTGGCCCGTCCGCCCGCGCAACGCGCCGCCTGGCTGGCAGAGGCTTGTCCGCCCGAGTCTTGTCCGGAAGCTGCCGACTTGCAGGGCGAAGTCCTCTCGCTGCTCGCTGCGCATGAACAAGCCGGAGAATCCGCGTTGAACCTTCCCGCACAACTCGTGCAACAAGCCGCGCAACAACTCGTCACCTCCACGCCCGCCACGTTGCAGAGCGGGCAAACGTTGAGCCATTACCAAATCCTTTCCTGGCTTGGTCGCGGCGGCATGGGCGAGGTGTATTTGGCCGAGGACACGCGCCTGGGGCGGCGCGTGGCGCTCAAGCTGCTGCCGACAGCATTTTCGCAGGATGCCGAGCGCGTGCGCCGCTTCGAGCGGGAAGCCCGTGCCGCTTCGGCGCTCAATCACCCTAATATCATTACCATCCACGAAATCAGCACGGAGGGCGATACGCATTTTATTGCCACCGAATATATCGAAGGTGAAACTCTGCGCGCACATCTGGCCAATCAATCGGCGAGTTTCAAAACGGCGCTTGAAATAGCGATTCAAATTGCCTCTGCGCTTGAGGCTGCGCACACGGCGGGCATCATTCACCGTGATATCAAACCTGAAAACGTGATGATTCGTCCTGATGGTCTGGTCAAGATTCTCGATTTCGGAATTGCCAAACTCGCGGGATTTCGGAATGCGGATTTCGGAATGCGGAATGAAGAGGCTGAAACGCTCATTCAGGCGGAGCCAAAGAATCCGCAATCCGCAATCCGCAATCCGCAAGCGACCGCGCCGGGCACGGTGATGGGCACAGCAAGTTATATGGCGCCCGAACAAGCACAGGGCAAAACGGTTGATGCCCGCAACGACATTTTCAGTTTTGGAATTGTTTTCTACGAAATGCTGACCGGAAGGCGACCATTTGCAGGCGAAACGGCTTTAGAAAGTATCAGCTCAATTCTGAAAGATGAGCCGGTGCCGATGAGTCGGATGCTCCACGAAGTTCCGGGCGAGATTGAGCGAATCGTCAACAAAACCTTGCGAAAAGACCGTGAAGAGCGTTATCAAACGGCGAAAGATTTGTTGCTGGACTTAAAAGAGGCGAAGCGCGATTTAGAGTTTCACTATCAAGGGGAGCGTTCTACGGTTCCGCATCAGGACGCAGCCGAAACGCAGCTTTTGCCGGCCACGCCGACCAATGAAAACCAAAATCAAGCAACCTCAAGTGCCGAGTACCTTGTCACGCAGTTCAAAAGCCACAAGTTTATCTATCTGACCTTCGCTGTCCTGCTGATGGCCGGAATCGGTTTCGGGATTTACAGCTACAGCGACAGAGCGCCGGTAAACAATCCCTTTGAATCGGTAAAAATTAGCAAGCTTACGGACTCCGGCAAAGTTGGGGATAGAGTTGCTCTTTCGCGGGACGGTAAATGGTTGGCTTATTCAATCGTTGAAGGAGAAAAAGCAAGTCTTTGGCTCAAACAGGTTGCCATTCCCGACAGCAACACCCAAATCGCGCCGCCTGCCAATATTTATTATCGTGAATTATCCTTTTCGCCTGACGGCAATTACTTGTATTACTCGGTATTGGAGGGAACGTCCAACAATATGGCCGTTTATCAAATGCCGGTGCTGGGCGGAACTGCCCGCAAGTTTCTCAGCGGGATCAACGGCGGGATCAGTTTTTCGCCCGATGGAAAGCAGATTACCTACGGGGTTGAAGATTTGGCGAATGACGAAAGCATCTTGATGGTCGCCAATGCGGATGGCACCGAACAGCGTCGGCTGGTGATGCTCAAAGGAAATGATGAGATCGGCAGCAGCAGAGGCCGCTGGTCACCCGACGGGAAATCAATCGCAGTCTTCGTCGGCACGAATAACCCGCTCACCCGCGAGCTGGCCACAGTCTCAGTCGCCACGGGCGAGATAACGCGGCTTGCAACGCATAAATTTAGTGAATTCGGTCTGTGGGAGTGGTTACCCGATGGCAAAGGCTTTGTGGTCCTCGCCCGTGAGAATCCTGCTCACAATAACTCATTTTGGCTCATCTCTTATCCTTCAGAAGAAGCCCAAAAGATCACCAACGATCTGAATAATGTCTTTTCTTGGATGAGTCTGGCGGCAGATGCAAATATTCTGGCAACGGTGCAGATATCCGCGACCAGCAATATCTGGATCGCCCCGGTCGGCGATACCGCACGGGCAACGCAAGTCACCGCGGGTAGCAATCAGGCTGGTGACCCCCAATGGACGCCCGATGGGAAATTGGCTTACATCCGAGGTCTGGGCGACAGTCAGGACATCTATCTCATCGACCCACAGGGTGGAAGCCCAAAACGACTGACTTCAAACTACATCAACCGCCATCCGAGAGTTTCGCCTGACGGACGATATATTGTTTACTCTTCGTTTCAAGCGGGAGCGCCTTCCATCTGGCGCATGGACATAGACGGCAGTAATTCAAAACAGTTGACCACTGAATTCAGCATTAATCCAAGCATTTCGCCCAATGGTCAGGAAGTCATTTATGAAGTAGGTGTAGATACGTTACGAATCTGGAAAGTGGGCATAGACGGCGGACAGCCCGTTCAGTTGACGGATCAGGAATCACGGTTGCCGATATTTTCACCGGACGGAAAACAATTCACTTGTCTCTGGTGGGATGACCCAAACTCCCCGCCTAAAATTGCGATCATTCCCTCGACAGGCGGCAAGCCTGTAAAAACATTTGCTTTGAAGGGGGAGGGATATCGTTGGATGCCGGACGGACGCGCGCTTGCCTATTTCGCCCGCCAAGACGGCGTGAGAAATATCTGGACACAACCGATAGACGGCGGCGCACCAAAACAACTTACCAATTTCACCGCCGACGGCATCGTTTCCTTTGATTTCTCCCGCGACGGAAAACAGATCGCCTTCACACGCATGACAACCACCAGTGATGTCGTGCTGATCAGCGGGTTCAGGAAATAAAGCTGGAACGGCAGTGGGGTTACTCCCAGTCTTTCTTGAGCCTCAGCTCTTCGATGCGGTAAGCGTGTTGCATCTCGTGCAGCAGCAGTTGCCGAAACATAATCCAGACCGAGTAATGACTGAACTCTGGATGCGCTGCCGTCCGTTGCCAATCAGTATCAGAAAGCTGGTGCAACCGCTCGACGAGGGGCGAGCGTTCGCGCACATACAAGGCCAGCGCTTCGTCCAGATCAACGTTGAGCAATGCGCCTGCCTCCTCCTCCGGCGAAGCAGACATCGGCGTGATTTGTGGCGACGGATCGGAAAGCATCAGCTCCAGCCGCGCAAGGTAAGGCGCGTCAATCGTCGTAATGTGGCACGCATGTTCGTGCGCAGACCATTTGTTGGGACTAGGACGACGCTTCAGATTTTGCGGCGGCACTTCGCGCACAAGGCCGATAATGATTTCAGGAGCGGCAGCCAGCGCTGCTATCAAGGCTTGCGGATTGTTCATAACTTCTTTTTTACCACGCGCCGGGCTTTCTAGCATTGGCTGGCAAGTCTATCGTCAAGGCCAGCGCCATCACAGACCAACCTGTCGCCGCTGCCGAAATCCACTGATCTTTGACATAAGGAAAGCCGCTCTCGAATTGTTTTTGAAACGGAAACGAACGGGTTTGGTTGCGCTCGTCGCTGTGGAGATTGGAGCCGCTTTCTGCGGCTTGGGCGGGTGGAATTCTTGCCAACACAGCAGCGCCAGATCAATCAGGGTGAGCAAAAGGCTTACCAGCACCAGCGCCATCAGGCAATACATCAGTGGTAGCAGCCATTCCATCCACGCAGTTAGTTGTAACATCTGCCAAGACCATAATCCTTCGTTGATCGTTTGGTCGTTCATAGAGTTACTCCTCAGTTGAAGTGTGGAGCAGTTTTCCCAACCTGTTCTAGGGCAATCGCATTTAAGAGCGCAGCACTTTGAGCAAGTATTGCTCATTTAAGGCGGCCTTCAGTCGTTTGACCTGGACGCCTCGTTTGTCGGACTTCTCGCGGCGCAACAAGTTCATTGCCAAGCGTCGTAAGGTGCTCATATTTTCGGCAGCATTTCCTACGCGAAGACGGCAATCGTCTTCGCGGAAGACTACGTCCAGCACCCAGTGGCAAGAGTTCTCGATTCCCCAATGGGTGCGAACCGCCTTGCCAAAGCTTTGGGCTTCGACTGGCAAACTGCTCAAGTAATACCGCACTTCGGTGGTTGCTTTACCGTTGATTTCGCGCGTGGCTTCCACCAAACCGACGCTCTTCAAGTCTTGCCAGAGTTCTTTTTCGGGCAGGAAGTCCGGCGCATCGGCTTGCCAATACTTGCGGATTTCAATTCGACCGTGTTCTTTGTCGACCGTTTGATAAGTGCTGATCGCAAATCCGTGCGTGCGGCCTTCGCGGACAGAAGTCAGATATTCTTCCACCGCTTTGTGCAAATGCTTTTGGTTCTTTTTCAAGGCGACCACATACTCGGCTTTTTTCTGACGAATCTTGGCAACGGTCGTTTTCTGACAATGAAGCGCGTCCACGGTCACCGTCGCACCTTCGATATTTAACAGGTCGAGCACTTCAGGCACCGCCGTGATTTCGTTGGAACCTTCGGCTACTTTGACTTGCCCCAAGGTCAAACGTTGAGACGCTGACCAGGCGCTGACGATCTCAATGGCTTCTTGCCCTTTGGCTTTGTCGTGCGAACGCCGCAAGGTCTTGCCGTCAATCGGGATCACCTCGCCAGCGCCAAGCTTGACCTGGCTGTTGACCCACTTGAGCAAACATTGCTCAAACTGCCGGGGATCAATCAGGCTCAGGACACGCCCGAAAGTGTCGTGCGAGGGAATCCCGTGACGGAGTTCTAAAAACTGCTTGAGCCAATCGAATTTGGCTTCGCCAAAGGCCTCCATTTCCGTCGGCCCCTGGCCGCCCGTAATGACTGTGCATAAAGCGATGACAAGGATGTCAATGAGCTTGTGCCGCTGACACCGTTCGATTCGTGGATCAGAAATCGGTGAAAAACACTCGACCAGCGTAGGAATTTCAATTGTCGGTTCAACCGCAGACATGGGAATGCTCCTTGAAGCTAAACTTCAAAAAACATTCTTTGTAATTCAACGAGCCTGTAAAGGCCAACTAACCCATAATGCGATTGCCCTAGGTCTGTCGCCCTTTCAGGGCTGGAAACTAAATCTCGCGCTGTTCCGGGGATTCCGCAAAGCCTTCATCTCCGGCTAATTTCCGCTGCGCCTCCGGCGCAAAAACATGTGTAGATACCTTTGTCTGCCAGATTGTGGACATTCGCCGTCCGGCAGTATTCCAATCCACCGAGACTCCTGTCACTTCTTCGCGGCTGAGGTCGCCTGATGTGCGGGAGCGGTTTTGCCATTCCAAAGGCTGCGATCCAGTCATTTGGGCTACGCCCGACCTTCTGGGTGCAGCCCCAAAAATCAAAGATCAAGCAACCGGGAAATTCCAGACTTTCCGCTCACATCAAAGCGGATATCGCAAATTCTGAGTTGAACGGCTAACAAAGCTAGGCCAAAAGAACAGCACTCCAAAAATAAAAGCCGGAAAGCTATTTTGCTTCCCGGCTTTTGCCTGAACCGACTTTTGCAAGTGGCCTATTTTAGCTTGGCGATTTCTTCAAAGTATTTGACGAACATTTTGATTCCGCCAGAGGCTTGACCCCAATCGAAGTTTTCATTCTTCGCGTGGTAACCGTGTTCGGGAAGGCTTAGGCCCAGGAACGTGATTGGCGCACGCAGGTGTTTTTGCATGGTGACAACTGCTCCGATAGAGCCGCCTTCGCGGGTGAAGGCAGGTTCACGGCCAAAAGCGAACTTCATGGCCACGCGAGCGGCATCGGCATAAGGCCCTTCGAAATCGCCGGAAAATGGTTCCAGCGATTGAATGGCATCCACTTTAACGTCGGGGTTTATGTCTCGGACGAAGTCTTTGACCAGCTTGGCGATTTTGGCCGGGCGTTGACCCGGAACCAGTCGAGTACTGATTTTGGCTTCGGAGCGATAAGGCACGATGGTTTTGACTCCGGGGCCGTTGTAACCGCCGGTGATGCCGTGAACTTCAAAAGTCGGCGCAGCCATAAAAGCCTTCAACACATCGGCTTCGGTTTTCAGATTGGCACGGAGTGATTTCAGCTCATGTGCCTTCATGTAACCTTTGGTGGTGAAGCCCGAATTGACGAAACTGTTGAGTTCTTCTTTAGTCGGCGGAACTACGTCATCGTAAAAGCCAGGAATTTTCACTTTGCCGGTTTTGGCGTCGTAACATTGGCTGATGACTTGGGCCAGTTCGCCGATCGGATTGCGCGCCGCGCCTCCAACCAGACCCGAATGCACGTCTTTGCTGTGAGTTTCCAGCTTGAAAATAAAACCTTGCAGGCCGCGCAAACCGTAAGGCACAGCCGGGTACTTCCGCGAAATCCAGATGGTGTCTGAAACCAGAATCGAATTGGTTTGCAGATGGCCTTTGTTGCGTTTAACGAAGTATTCAAAGTTCGGCGAACCGATTTCTTCTTCCAGTTCCCAGATAAATTTGAAGTTGAGCGGCAGGCCGTTTTCGACGGCGTAACGCACAGCCAGCATTGCGGTCAGGGCAGGGCCTTTGTCGTCGGTGGTGCCACGGCCTTCGTACCGGTCGCCGGTTTTGTTGAAGCTGAATGGCGGTTTGTGCCATTCCGAAGGGTCGGCGGGCTGAACGTCCAGATGGTTGTAAATCGCAACTGTGGGATTTTTCGGGTTCGAAACCAATGAACCTATCACCACCGGATTGCCGGGTGTATGAACCGGTTCGGCTTTTGCGCCTATGCTGTGCAGGTATTGGGCGGCGACTTCTCCGCAGCGCCTGATGTCCGGCAGTCTGGCGGGGTCGCTGCTGACGCTGGGAATTTCCACCAATTCGGCCAGCTTGTCTTCAAATTCTTTGCGTGAGCTGCGAATGTAGCTGTCAATGTTCTTATAAAGTCCGTTGTTCGTCATTGAACCTCCAGGGCGCGCTTTTTTTGATAAGTTGAGCGCGATACCTCTTTCTTAATTTGATATTGCTTGTTTTCGGAGTTTAACACAGCCAAGCTGCTTTGAGGTGCGGCCAGCTTTTGCTTTATCGGAAAAAGCGAATGTTATCCAGTTCCAGCCAGCCGAAAGCACCAGCCGGGCGGGCGATTTCGAAGCTCAGCATAAGTAAATCAGCGCCAGTCCACTGGCCAGAATTGCTTGGCAGTTTCAGCGAAGAGAATTCCAGGCTGATGGTTTGCCATTGAGTCGCGGCTTTGAACGGAGCGAAAAACTGCGTGTTACTGCGAATGTTGAAGGTCGGGACTATCAGGCGGTAATCGCCGTCACCTCGAACTTCGAACTTCACGCCGCGAAATTCGCGCGCGTCAACCGGTTCGATTGCGCCTTTGCTAAGCGGGATATTGATGCGCGCGAATGGACGATCTTTTTCGCTCATTCGTGTTGTCACCGACAGAGCATGATTTCCGGCTTCACGGTTGATTCTGCCGAAGATCATTTTTGAAGCGTCAACTCCGGCATCGGATGAATTGACCCATAGCGTGTCCAATTTGCTGCGACCGTTCGCGCTTTCAAAATCGTCAACCAACTCCTGAGCCTTGATCGGCGGAATTGGCGTCAAGCCGGGCAAGGCCATTTCGCGCGCCAGCTTTTCGCGGTCGAGTTCGCGTCCACCCAGAAAGATTCGTTTGATTTTTTCGATGTCGGCTATGTTTTTGTCTGGCTCTCCGGCGATCAAAACCAGGTCGGCCAGTTTGCCGGGTGCGATGGTTCCGCGTTCGGCGTCAACTTTGATTGCTCGCGCGGCGTTGCCGGTGGCGGCAGTGATTGCTTCCAGCGGAGTCAATCCTCCGGCGACCAGCAACTGCAATTCTCGCAAAGTCGCCCAGCCGTGATGAGTGCCGGTGACTCCGGCGTCGGTTCCGGTTCCGAAAGTGATTCCGGCTTTGCGCAGCGCGGCGGTGTTGTTTTGCAGAATTCCCCAACGACGAACACGCGGAGCGTCGCCGTTTTCAGCGGAACCGGCGGCGGGTTTGAGCGGCGGATTTTGAGGCGGAATCAACGGCGGATTCATTACATTACGAGCCGATTCAGGCAGCACAGCCGCCAGCAAAGGCGAAAGTATGTCGCGTCCTCGCGGTTCGTAAACTGCCAGAGTCGGCGCGTAAGTTGTGCCGCTGGCTTTCATCAGTTTGAACAATTCTTCGTCTGCCGGTTTATCGCCTACGCCATGAGCGATGACGTCAACTTTTGAGCGAGCGGCGATTTTGGCTTTATCCAGCGAAACGGTGTGGGTCAGAACTTCCAGGCCGTTTTTGTGAGCCTCATCAACCAGCGCGGTCAGCGTATCTTCGTTCATGCTGGTCATGTCTGGCGCTGCGCCGTAACGCCATCCGTCAGTGAAAACTTTGATGACGTCGGGCTGGTAAGGCAGAACCCGGCGAACGGCGGCGCGGGCTTCGCGTGGGGTAGTGACCTCCAGCGAAAAGAAATCGCCTCGTCCGGCTTCGGCTCCGTGGCCGCCGGGAGTGCTCATTCGCGCGGCCAGGCTGATGCGCGGAGCTTCTATTACTCCGGTTTTGATCAGGCGTCGCATAGGCTCGAAGGTCTCGGGATAAGTTCCGAAATCCACCACCGAAGTGACTCCGCAATAAAGGTAGGCTTTCAAATTCTTCGGCCAGTCGCTGGCGGCTCCGCCGACTGATGAATAAGGAAGATGCGTATGAAGATCGAAAATACCCGGTATCAGGGTCTGACCTTCGGCGTTGATGATGCGCGCGTTGACAGGAGGTTTAGTGTCGGCTGGCGTAACGGCTTCAATGCGTTCGCCGCGAATTATGACCGTAGCTTTTTTAGGTTCAGCGCCGGTTCCG
This sequence comes from Acidobacteriota bacterium, assembly GCA_017991275.1. Classification (GTDB taxonomy): domain Bacteria; phylum Acidobacteriota; class Blastocatellia; order RBC074; family RBC074; genus RBC074. The sequence goes on along the minus strand of JAGNMH010000037.1, from coordinate 6,529 downwards.
TCAATCACCTTCGCGCCAACGATGGCAGTCAGGTCGGAATTGTTTTGAGTGTGAGCCGTACCTGGCGACAACCAAAGGCAGACAAGGCAAAGAGTGATCGCAGCAAGCAATGTTGAACGTTTCATGGGGTTCCGTTAACCAACGAATTTAAGGGTTGTTTCACCGATCTTCACTACATCACCGTTGACCAGTGGGTAAGGTTCCTGCGGTTTTAACCGGTTGCGCCCGTTGATGATGGTTCCGTTGGCGCTGCCCAGGTCTTCGATAAAAAATTGATGGCCGCGAGTGGTGACTCTGGCGTGGCGGCGAGAAATGCGCGAAGCCGGATCGTATCTGGAAAGATCAACGTCTGGCCTGATGCCCCGATGAGGATCAAGCCGTCCGATCATAATTTCGTCTTCAGAAGCCAGCGGGAAAGTGGCGTCCGTGTCCATATCCATGACCATCAACATTGCGGCTGTGCGTTCGATGCTTGGCGGGCGTTCGCCGAAGTAGATGCGGTAAAGATCGCTGGGAGCCATGTCGCGTCCACAGTGGTGACAGGGCGCGATGACCTCCAATGAACTCTTGCCGACCTGGGTCGAATAAAGTTCGTTTTCGCGGATTAGGTTGTCCAGAAAAGATTCGCGCTCGGCTTCGGCCATCGCGTCCCAGTCCATATTGTGTTCGGTGGACAGTCGCCGCAGTTGCGTGATTACGAATTCCAGTCGAGCCGACCGTTGCAGGCGATCGTCTTCGACCAGCATTCCCAGCAAAACCTGTTTATGTTCCGGCGCAAGCTGGTTGAGCCATTCTTTCAGTTGTTCTTCGATGGACGTTCCGTTCGTCATTTCATTTACCTCGCTGAGGATTTTAGCCCGACGTGGGCGTATCGCCAATATCACTTTTTATCGGTTCTGCACAGAGGCGTTTTCTTTCGGTTTGATAATGAGCGTGATCGGTTTGGCAGAGAAATCCGACCGTTGCGGTGAAGTTGTTTCGATTCTGCCGACGACGAAAATGGGCAACTCCATCGGCTTGACCCAACTTTCGGCTGAAAGCGTGAATCGTTGCGTAGTTTCTTCTTCGGTGATTAGCACCCCGTTCAAACCCACATCAGTGACGATGATTCCGTGGGGCAAATTGCGAATGTCGAACGGGATTCGTCCGGCAAAGCCGCGCTCGCGTTTGACGCGAATTGAAATCGTGGCTTTGCCGCCCGGCTCCAAAATAATTTGCTGCGGGTCAGTCCAGACCAGTAATTCCGGTTGTGGAGCCACGGAAACGACGGCGATACGTTCGTCGGTTTTCAATTCGCGGACGATCTGTTTGCCGTCAATCGTTGCTGACGCTTGAACGCGAAGCGGGAAGCTCCCAGTTGCATTCGCCGCTGCCGAAATCATCACAACCGTCGAAGTCTGCCCTGGAGCAATGACTCCTTCGCTGGCCGTGAAGCCCGCAGGCAGATCAAGCAGTTTGACCCTGATGGCTCCATCAAATCCGTCGTTGCGATAAGCGGTCACATTAATCGGCAGCGACGAACCCGCCGGAACATTCGGATTTTCGGGATCGGCGAACAGCACAAAGTCAGGCTCCGGTTCGTGGATCGTCAAACGATAAGCGTAACGCTCGCCTTGCTGGCCGCGAACATCGCTGATGCGAACTATGTATTCGCCGTCTTCTGGAGCCGTGAAATTGAGTTTGGAATCTTTGCCGTACATCGGCCCGCCGTCGTCGTTGCGATTGTAGAAAGTTACCACAGGCAAACCATTCACTGGCAATTTGGTTCCCGGCGCGTGCAGCGAAACTTTGTAAAGCGTAGAGCCGTTGGCGTGGGCTTCGCCGGTTGTGCCTTCATAAGTCAGTCGCTGGCCCTGGAAGCTTTTGAAGGAGATGTCTTCGTCAGGTGTTTTCGGCAAGACTTCGACTTGAACCAGTTCATTGCCAAGCATCAACGTGTCGTTGACGTAAATTCCGTTCCAGTGCGAGATGCGAACTCCGCGCGAAGCCGAGTCGCGGTCGTTCAGCGTCATCTGAGTTTCCAACAGGCAGCGCGCAACGATTCGCGGAATCGGATTACCATTCGTGTCCAGCACTTCAATCACAGCGTCCAGCGGCGAACCAAACCGTTGAGCGCCGATCTCCAGCACGAGTTGCTGACCTTTGCGAGCCTTGAAGCGGAAGTAATCGGAGACGGGGAGACGGGGAGACGAGGAGACGGGGTGATTGGCTTCATTCCAAATTCGTCCGTTGATTGTGACAGGCCAGTTCACCGATTGCGGCGAGGTAACAGAAGTTGGTTCGGCTTGCTCTGTCATCTCAGGATGAGAGCCGATGCCGAGTCGCAGCGTGTTGAACGATTGGCCTTTGTCTGAAGAGATCATCAGCGCAGCCGAATCATTCCAGCCGGTTTTCTTTTGCGGCATGACAGTGGCTTTTTGGTCGGGCAGGTTGAACCCAAAAGCGGAGAGTTCGGCGCGAGTGTCGGCTTTGACGCCCAGCGGAAAAGCGTGAGTCAGATAAGCCAGTTCGCCGATGTTCAGCCTGTAACCATAAGCTCCCATTTGTCCTTGCCGCTCTAAGTCGCTGATGCGAATGACGTACTCGCCATCTTGTTTGAACGTGTAACCGAGCAAAGAATCACGACTGGTTCCGTTGTCGTTGTTGGTTGCAAGCTGAGCGCCTTGATCGTCGAACAAGGTCAAAACCGAATCCAGCCGTGAATTCAGCATTGAAGCCACAACTTCAAAAACAATTGTTTGTCCGGCTTTGGCCGTAAACTTGAATTGATCGGCGTCACCTTTGCGTTGCAAATCTCCGACGACGGTTGAGGGCAAGGTGATGGATTGAGCCTCAGCGAAATTCATCTCTTCGCGTTCAGCAACTTCGGGGAGAGCGCCGACGATGATTCGACCGCTGTTCGTGGTTCCCAGCGGAGTTCGGATGCGAAAAGTGTAATAGCCCAGAATTGCTTCTGATGAAATTACAGCTTCGATGGTCAGCCGGTGTTTGGTGGATTTGTCCACAATCAGCGTGGCGGTCGGACTAGATCGCCTATGAGGTTCGCGAACCAATTCGGAGTTCAGCATGATCTTTGATGCGATTCCTGGCTTGCTCCAAATGACTTCGCTGGCATCGGTCAGGTTGTAACCGTCAACCGTGAAAGTGACAGTCGTGCCGCGCTGGCCTCCCATTGGAGAAGTCGTAGTGATGTAAGGCTGAGCGACCTGAGCTTGCGCAGTCGCGGCCATCAAAAGCATCAACAAAATCCAGAATAGTTTTTTCATCGCAAACCTCAATATGTAGGTCAAACCTGTCCAGTTTGACTGGTCTGGCCAAAAGCCAACCGGCCAGCCGATAGTGTCCACTTGAGCAAGGCAAACTGACAGTTCGCCCTACATTCGCCTACCGGTTGCCGGATCGTAAAAGCCGATTGAACCGTCGTATCTTCCAACCGCCAGCCGTTTGCCATCAGAGCTAAATCCCAGCGAGAAAATCCAGTCGGATTGTTTTTCGGCTGAGTGAAGTTCTTCCAGTTTGGCTGCATCCCACAATTTCAAGGATTTGTCGGCGGCGGCTGAAGCCAGCGTTTTGCCATCGGGCGAAAAGGCAATGACGTTGATGGCGTCTTCGTGAGCGATCAGCGATTTGACTTGTCGGCCTTCAGTTGCGCCGATTTCCCATAAGCGAATTATTCGGTCGGCTCCTGCGCCAGCCAGTAATTTTCCAGAAGGGGAGAATGCAATTGAGTTCACGGAATCCAGAGCGTCACTCAACGTGTAAAGCCTGATTCCGGTCGCTACATCCCAAATCTTCAGCGTTCGATCCGCCGAAGCCGACGCCAGCAGTTTTCCGTCCGGGCTGAAGGCGACTGAAAAAACAGCGTCGGTGTGGTCTTTCAGGTTTTTGATTTCGCTGCCTGTGGCCACATCCCACAACTTCACGATCTTGTCGTAACTGCATGTCGCCAGTGCCTTTCCGTCTGGGCTGAAAGCGATTGCGAATATGTTGTCTCTGTGACCGCGAATCGTCAGAAGTTCTTTGCGTGTGGCCACATCCCAGATTTTGACTTCGCCGAATTGCGAAGGATTTCCGCCAGCGGCAGCCAGCAATTGTCTTCCAGACGAATTGGCCGGGCTAAACGCAACAGAGCGAACCTGATTTGCGTGGCCGGAAAGTTTGGCGACCGTTTGACCGGTTTGTGCGTTCAGCAACTCGACTTCCTGATAACCACCAACGGCAATCAGCGAATTGTCTTTGGAAAAGGCAAGGGAACTGATGGCGGCCTTGACCTGGGTTTTGGGCTTGATGTCAGGAATGGCGATTGGGCGTGTGGATGCTGGCGAAACAGTTTCCGTTTTTGTTGTCGCAGCGTCTGGTCCAAATGCTCCGGAGTCAATCCAGGTTTTGATGAGTTTGATTTCGTCGGCTCTGAGTTCATCGCCAAGCGGCATTCGCGGTTTGACCGCGCCCTCGATCATTTTGACCAGCAAGCTTTCACTGCTTTTGCCGGGGATGATAGAAACGCCTCGCTTTCCGCCAGTCATCAAACCTTCGTAACTTTCCAGGTTAAGATCACCTTTGCGAGTCGTGTGGTTGTGGCAGACGACACATTTTTCCTGAAAGATGTTTGCGACTTGTTGGAATCCCGGCTGAGACCGAGTCCCGCTAGATTGAGTTTGATTGCTGAATGCAGGAACCCCTGACAAAGTCATCAGTGCAAGCAAGGCAAGCAAAAGTGAACAACGCACGGGGTGATGTTGGGTCGTGGTGGGCATGATTTCGTTGAATCTAAAAAGGACTGCTTTAACGCATTCTGGCTTCCGCTTTGGTCAAGCCGGTTTGCGCGCGTTTGGAATCTGGGTGCAGCTTCAACGCTTCAGAATAATCTCGTTTGGCTGCTTCGTAATCTTGCTTGCTCAACTCCAAATCGGCAACAGTCAACAGCCCCTGCAATTTTTTCAATTCCGCCAGCCGAGCAGAAATTTTCGCGGCATCCTCAACATGAGAGTTTGCTTGCAAGTAGTCGCTATAAAGTTTTATGGCGTCGGCATATCGTTCCTGCTGCTCCAGATCGCGCATTTGTTTGACGTGTTCGTCTTGCTGTGAAGCGGCAAATGTGGCCGTTGAAGTTGGCGACACAACAGTAGTTGATGTTTCAACTGACGACGAACTGGGCGACGACAGAAAGTAAAAGCCAGCGGCGGCAATCAGGCAAACCAAAACTACGCTGACCGCGATTAAGCCGCCCGATCCAGAGCGTCTTGGTTGTGTAGGCGTTTGTTTGGGGGCGATGTTTGTCTGAAGTTGATCGAATGCCGCAGGGCGCGCTGGCGCGGGTCTGGCTGCGACAGGTTTGGCATTGGGGAGAGTCGGAACGGATGGAAGCACTTCCGTGGTCAATGGCGCAGGCTGCGTGACAGCTTCCAACACCTCGGTCATTGGATCTGCGGATCGTTGCGCTGGAGCGGCGACACCCGGCTGTCTGTTTGTTGCGTTTGGGCGTTCGTATTCCAGCAGAGCATCCAGAAATTCCGCCGCCGAAGCAAAACGGTCGTCGGGTTTTTTTTCCAGCGAACGCATGACAACCGCCGCCAAGGCCGCCGGGACGTTCGGTGCCAGTTGTGACAACGGAGGTGGCGAAACTTCGGTGTGGCCTCTCATTACTTCATATTCCGAACCGGTTTCCGAATAGGGAAAAGGTAACCGCCCGGACAGGGCTTCATAAAACGAAACGCCCAGGCTGTATAAATCGGAGCGTGCATCCACTTCCTGTCCGCGAATCTGTTCGGGCGACATGTATTCAATCGTGCCGGGGTTGAACCCGGTGCGCGTCAGGCTACTTTCGCCAGCAAGTTTGACGATGCCGAAATCCGTTATTTTCAGTCGCGCCATTCCGTCCAGCAACAGGTTGGCTGGTTTGATGTCGCGGTGAATGATGCCTTTCAACTGGTGTTCGGATTCGTCTACGCATCCGAAAGTGTGCGCGTAATCCAGCGCGGACAAAGCCTGTTTGAAGATCGCCACAGCCTGATTTGGCGCCAGCGCACCTTGTCGTTGAATCAAGTCGCGCAAACTCATTCCATTCACGAATTCCATCACCAGGTAATAGTTTTCTGAGGTCGTGAAGAATTCATACACGCGCACGATGTTCGGATGATCAAGCTGCGATTGAATATAAGCTTCGCGCACGAACCGCGCTTTGAGCTGCCCCTGCGTCTGTGGAGGAAAGGAAGACAGTAGAATTGATTTGACTACGACTTCACGCGGCAGAGCCTGGTGGCGACCTCTATAAACTGCCCCCATGCCGCCTTGCGCCAGTTCGCTGGTGATTAAGTAATTGCCGACGATTTTTCCGACCATAGAAAGCTTACCGGGAATTCAAGCCCAGGTTTATGAAACGATGTTGGATGATTTGATCGCACTGATAACGGTTTCAGAAGCTCCAAGCGAACGAAGTTGGCTGAGCGCCGATTCGCGCGGTTTGAATTTGATGCCGTATTTTTGCAACGCAGCGACGATGCGATCTTCGGGCGCGTAATTTTGCACC
>JAGNMH010000593.1 GCA_017991275.1 Acidobacteriota bacterium | reverse complement strand
GGTTATATGGGCTACACCATGCAACTCAAGAAAATGTATGACGAAATCGCTCCGCAAATGGCCGAGTACGTGGACAAAAAGTGCAAAGCCGACGCAGTCGTTCTAACCGGAGGCTGACCGGAAGTCTGTCACCGCACGGTCGTAGCGGTTCAACGTGAAATCGAAATGCGCGGCATCCCGACGGCTCTGATTACTGTTGGGCCAGAGGCTTCGCGGCAAATGCGCCCGCCCCGCGCCATGTATCCGAAAGGCTTCAAGGTCGGAAATTCAATGGGCAAACCCGGCCAGCGCGATCTGCAAAAGAAAGTTTTGCGAGATGCCTTGCTGATGCTGACCGAACCTGCCCGTCCGGGCCAGATCATCGAACGCGAATATCCCGAATACGAGGCTGATTGAAAAGCTGGCCACAGAGCCACGTAATCACAGAGAAAAGCAATCGTGTTGTTACAAAAATTCAAAGGCGCGGCAGGCAGAGAACTGAAGCTCCGCGCCTCTGTGACTCTGTGGCCAAGCTGCTTTACAGGCATTCCCTGACACAGAGCGAAAATTCGTCTTCTGAGGTGGTCACGGTTTGACGGACGATAAACGGGCGAAGTTGCGCGAACTGTCCGGTTTGCGTCTTCTGGTGGGGCGTAATCTGGCCTGCCAGATCGCTTCTGGCCGAAAGGCAAACTGGACAATTCGCGCAACACTGACTTTGTAAAAGCCATGCTTCGGGGGAAATCGGCGAAGGTTGTGGATTGCTCTGGCTCGACCGGGCTGGATACGGTTTACTTAGTGCAGTGATTTTCTACCGGGAACTTTTGCCTTTTGATTTCCGTCGCCGCATAATCCCGCGCGTTTGGTGATACCAATTCTCCGGCGGATTCACCGCCAAAGATAACCGACAATCAAAAGTTCAACCCTAGGCGCTTTTCGTTTGCCCCTAGCTGAAGGAGACACCTTTATGAATCAGCGCAGGCTTTTTATAGCCAGTTGTTTATCGTTAGTTGTTACGGCCATGATTTTTGCGTTGCGCGGCAACGTAGAAGATTTGGTGATTGCCGATAACATCTCAGGCTTCGTCGCGTCAGAAGCCCGCAGCCAGTACGGATGGATTTCGACGATGGCTTTTTTCGGATTCGCCGCTTCGATCCTTGTCGCCTCGCCGATGCTGGATTCGCTGGGAATGCGGAACCTGCTTTATCTGGCTTTCGGGCTGCATATTGTTGGCGTTGTTGGATTTGTGACGGCGACCAGTTACAGCGTTATGACTTATTCGATGCTGTTGGCCGGATTCGGCAATGGCTTGGTCGAAGCCGTCATCAACCCGCTGATCGCCACGATGTATCCGACCGAAAAGACTCATAAGCTGAACGTGCTGCACGCCTGGTGGCCGGGCGGACTGATTATCGGCGGCTTGCTGGGTTATTTCATGAGCCAGGCAGGCGTGGGCTGGAAAGTTCAGTTGGCAATAATTTTGATTCCGACGGCTATTTACGGCGTGCTGATTTTTGGGCAGAAATTCCCGCTGACCGAACGCATGGCTGCGGGCATTTCCACCAGCGATATGCTCAAGACGGTCGCCAATCCGGCTTTCCTGTTGCTGATCTTTTGCATGATGATTACGGCTTCGATTGAACTGGCTCCGGGACAGATGGTTGCGTCTGTGCTGGGTAATCTGGCCAAGATGAGCGGCATTCTGATTCTGGTTTATGGTTCTGCGCTGATGTTTGTGTTGCGATATTTCGCAGGGCCGATTGCTCATAAAATTTCACCGATTGGAATGATGCTGGCTTCTGTAACTATTGCCGCGATTGGATTGTTTATGCTGTCGAACGTGGAAAGCACGACGGGCGCTTATGTAGCGGCGACGGTTTTTTACGTCGGAGTCTGTTTTATGTGGCCGACGATGTTGGGCATCACTTCGGAGCGTTTTCCGCAGGGCGGAGCTTTCACGATGGGCTTGATGGGATTTGTCGGCCAGTTCGCGCTTGGTCTGGTGATTTTCTATATGGGCAAAGTGCGTGACAGCATAGGCGGCGACGGGCCTTCGTTCCGTTATGTAGCGATGTTGGCGATTGTGCCGTTCATCGTTTTTGCGCTGTGGTGGTTGAAAGACCGTGCGGCTGGCGGTTACAAGGCTGTTCAGTTGAAACATAACTAAACCAGACTGAAAGGCATTCGACAGGATTTACAAGATTTACAGGATTGAAAGCCAACTGTATTAGTTGCTAATCCTGTTCATCTTGTAAATCCTGTCGTTTCTTTTTTCTCAGCCTGCCGTGGCTGTTCGCAGGTTTTTTAGTTTGCCAAACGCAATGTCGGAAACCAACGCAGCCAGAATGATTGCGCCCTGAATGGCTTTTTCCCAGAAAGGGTTGATGCCGGCAAAGGTCAGCGCAGTTCCGATGGTTCCCAGCAAAGCGACTCCGATCAGAGTTCCCCACAAAGTTCCTCGCCCGCCTGTGATGGCTGCCCCGCCTACGACTACGGCGGCAATTGCTTTCATTTCCAAGCCGATTCCCGAATTCGCAGGCACTGAAGAAAATCTGACGGCATTCAGCAGAGCCGCCAATCCAACCAAAGCTCCCATCAAGGCAAACACGTTGAAAGTAACTCGTTGCGGATTGATTGCCGCCAGCCTAGCGGCTTCGGCGTCAGAACCGACAGCGTAAACTGCACGACCTCCGGGCAGGTTTTGCAGCACCCAGCCAAATGCCAGCAACACCGCCAGCGAAAGCGTGACGATAAAAACTTGTCCAGCCGTTTGATCGAATCCGAACCACTGAAAATTTGCGGGCAGGTTTTGCACCCAAGCGCCTTCGGTCGCCCAGCGCAAACCATCGCGCCAAGCCACCAATGTCGCCAGCGTGACTACAATTGCAGGGATTTTGACTCGCGCCACCAGCCAGCCGTTGATCGAACCCAGCAGGCATCCGGCAATTACAACCAGCAAGGCGACGACCAACATCGGCACTCCGCGCTGAGCCAGCATTCCGGCGACGATGCTGCACACGGCGAATTGCGAACCGATGGAAATGTCTATTTGCCCAGCGACGATCACCATCGTCATTCCGATGGCGACGATCAGAACGGGGGAGTTGCTCATCATCAAATCGCGCAGGTTGGCTGCGCTGAAAAACGACGGAGCTACGATGCCGACTGCCAGCAGCAGGACGGCGAAGGCTGCGGCGGCGGAAAGCTCGCGGTTGTAGCGGGAAAAATTCGGCATCGGTTAATCAATGTGGAAGACTTCGCGGAGCGGTTTTGATTGAGGACTGTTGTCCGGGTTCGAGGGCATCAGTTCTTGCATGTGTAGCCACCAGCGTTGACAGATTTCGGTTTCAGCGATGGCTGCCCATTGCTCTTCGTTTTCGATTTCGGCGTAACCGAAAAGCTGGCTTGTCGCTTCGTCCAGAAAGATTGAGTAGTTTTGAACGCCGTGAGCTTTCAGTGTTGCTTCCAATTCCGGCCAGATCGGATTGTGCCGCCGCTCGTATTCGGCGTGCTGGTCAGGGAAGACCTGCATGACAAAAGCTTTTCTCATCACAATTCTGAGTCAGTACCGCGACCGGTAGGGAGCGTCCATGCTGGCGATTGCTCGTATCGAACTTAGCGCGCTCCCTACCGGTCGCGGTACAGATTCGGATTACTTGCCAGCGGCCATCGCTTTGCCGCGTTTGATTTGCATTTCGTTGAACAGATAACTGGCGTTGCCCAGCTTTTCAGTCACGAAAAGCACGTAACGGATGTCCACGTTGATTGTGCGGTTCAAGTTGCCGTCAAAGGCATAATCACCGCCCAGGCCTTCGAAGTTGCCGTCGAAAACCAGCCCGATCAATTCGCCTCGACCATTCATAATTGGCGAGCCAGAGTTGCCCCCGGTGATGTCGGTCGTTGTCAGAAAATTGACCGGCACGTCGTTCAGCCGAGCATCAAGGTAAGCGCCGAAGTCGCGTTTTTTCGCCAGTTCTTTCAGCGCCGTCGGGACGTTGAATGGTTCCTTGCCGGTGTCTTTATCAATCACGCCGGTCAGGGAAGTCTGCCAGTCGTACGTGACAGCGTCGCGCGGTTTGTAGCCTTTGACTTCACCATAGGTAAACCTGAGCGTGAAGTTGGCGTCCGGGTAATATGGCGCATTTTTCATTTCCAGCATGGCGGCGACGTAATTCGGACGCAGCCGAACGACTTCGCTGTTGAATTTGGCCTGACGTTTGGCAAAAGGCGCGTTTTCGTCAGCAGCGGCAACAACCAGTTTCAGCAGCGGATCGTCCA
>JAGNMH010000592.1 GCA_017991275.1 Acidobacteriota bacterium | reverse complement strand
GTTGCAAATGTAAGAGTCCGATGGCTATACTCCGCCCACCTTTCAAATAGACATAAAGAGCGAAACCATTGCAGTTATAGATAAGGTTTACCGGTAAACCGACGTTGCCGGTCACCGCAAAAAAATCATCGCTCAAAATAATTATCAATAGCTTTGGCTGGGGATTTCACAACACAAAACGGCTTCATAAGCGATCATTATCGAAACGCCGCTGAAAGCCGGTAACTGTGCAGACGTAAGTCTGCGTTTACACCTCCAAGGAGAAACAACATGAAAGCCACAGCAAATTTGCTTAAGGCTGGGTTGGCCGCTGTCGCATTGCTTACGGCAATGATGGCGACAGGCTTTGCCCAGACTTACACGGCGACTGTGACCGGCAACGTGACTGACCAGCAAGGCGCTGCAGTTGCCAACGCCAAAGTCACAGCCTCCAACCAGGGAACGAAGCTCGATTACACTGCGACGACCAGCGATTCGGGCGTTTACACAATTCCATTTCTGCCGGTTGGCAGCTACGTCATCACCATCGAAGCCGGTGGATTCAAGAAACTGGTTTCAAACGCAGTCACGCTTGAAGTCAACCAGACTGCGCGCATCAACCTTTCGCTACAGGTTGGCGGCGTCAGCGACACGGTCAACGTGACCGACGTTGCTCCCGTGCTGCAAACCGAAAGCGTAACAATTGGCGGAGTTATTTCTGGTAATACCACAACCGCCTTGCCGTTGAATGGCCGCAACTTCCAGCAATTGACTTTGCTGGTTCCGGGAACAATCAATCCCAATCCGGGTGGCTTCAACAGCCCGAACGGTCAGGGACGTCCCTACGTCAACGGGAACCGCGAACAGGGCAATTCGTTCCTGCTCGACGGCATTTCGGTGGATGAGACAATTGACAACCGCATCGGCTACAAACCGAACATTGATGCAATTGCAGAGTTTCGCGTCGAAACCAGCAATTCGTCAGCCGAGTTTGGCAACGTGACAGGCGCAACCGTCAACGCCACCATGAAATCAGGCACGAACAATTTTCACGGCAATGTGTTTGAGTTTTTGCGCAACGACAAGTTCGACGCAGTCAACTGGTTCACCAACCGTAATAGCACGCCGACCAGTCCAGCCTTGAAAGCCAAGCTGCGCCAGAACATTTTTGGCGGCACTCTCGGCGGCCCAATTATCAAAGAGAAGCTCTTTTTCTTTGCCGCCTATCAGCAAACGATTCAGCGGACTGGCGGGCCAGGCACTGCCAGCGTAACTCCAACCGCATGGCGCACCGGCGACCTGTCGGCCTTCACGACCACGTTTATCCGTGACCCGCTTAAAACCGGTGCCTGCAATGCCACTGACAAAACGGCCTGCTTCGCCGGCAACATTATTCCGGCCAACCGCATTGCGAATCCGGTGGCAAAAGCATTGTTCGCTGACACCAAGCTGTATCCGCTGGCAACTCGCGGGCAAGTTGGCACCGGCGTAGGGTTGATTGACGTGGTGACGGCCAACGAATTGAACAACCCGCAGGTGGACGCCAAGATTGATTGGCGCGCATCGGACAAGGACAACATCTCTGGCCGTTATTCTTTCCAATTTGGCAGCGCCGCAGGAACAAAAGGGGCGTTACCAACCAACATCACAGGGCAGAGCGTGCAACGTCCGCAGAACATCGCTCTCAATTGGACGCGCACAATCAGCCCGACGGTAATCAATGAAGCGCGAATTGGCTTTAACCGTGCGGTCTTCATCAGTGATTTCAATGATTGGGCTGGCATCGGAAATGCCAATTCCAAGCTGGGCATTCCTGGCAATCAGGTTATTCCTGGGCTGTCGTTGGTTTCTGCCGGTAATGGCATTTCTTTTGGGTCACGCGCGGTTAATGAAGATAACGTGACGAACACTTTCCATTACGGCGATAACCTGACGATTCTGCGTGGCCGTCATTCGTTCAAAACGGGCGGCCAGTGGCTGCGTTATCAGCAAAATCGTTTTTACCCCGGCAACAATGGCCTGCTGGGCGGCTTCACTTACGACGGACGTTTTTCCGGCCTGGCCTTTGCCGATTTCTTGCTTGACCTGTTGTCCAACAAAAGCATCGGCAGTCAGAGCGGCACGTGGGGGCATCGTCAAAATCGGATTGGAGTTTTCTTCCAGGACGATTTCAAGGTTCGTAACAATCTGACGCTCAACCTGGGCATGCGCTGGGAATACACTTCACCGGTTGTCGAAGTGAAAGATCGTCAGTCGAACTTTGACTTGAATACCAAGCAACAACTTTTTGCCAATCAAAATGGAAACAGCCGGGCGCTTTACAAGCCCTATTACAAAGGCTTTGAACCGCGCATCGGCTTTGCCTGGACACCGACGATGTTTGCCGAAAAGCTGGTTGTTCGTGCTGGCTACGGCATCACTCAATACATGGAAGGCACCGGATCAAACCTGCGTCTGCCATTGAATCCTCCGCTGTTCTCGGAAGCAGATCAGACCTATGACGCGACCACCGGAGCCGGAACCATCACCAAAGGTTTTACGGACGTCATCGTGCGCACGACGCCAGCGGGCAATATCCGTGTTTGGAATCCCGACCTGAGACCGCAATTTACGCAACAATGGAACCTGGCGCTGGAATACCAATTTACTAAATCAACGTCTATTTCAGCCTCTTATGTCGGCCACAGGGCCACTCACCTGGTTGCGCCGACTGACTGGAACCAACCATTGCCAGGCACGGGCGCGCCTTCGACCTGGGCTTCGCTCAATTCACGGCGTCCTTTCTTTGCGGCGTATCCGTTGGTTACGCAAATCAGCGGCACGGATTCGTGGGCGCGCAGCAATTACAATGGCCTTCAGGTTTTTGCCCGCCAACGTCAAACTAAAGGCTTTGAGTTCCTGATTTCTTATACGTTTAGCAAAACCCTGACCGACAATCTGGGCTATTACGGCAGCGGCGGCGTCGCTTCACAGGGAGCGTATCCGTCAAATAACTATGACCGTCGGCGCGATTATGGCCGGGCATTTTTCGATGCCACTCATAATTTCGTTTGGTCAGGAACCTATGAACTGCCTGTCGGAAAGGGCAAGGCTTTCGGCGGCGACTGGAATCCGGTCGTCAATGGCGTGATCGGCGGCTGGAATCTCAGCAGCATCGTCAGCGCCCACAGCGGTTTCCCTCTCACGGTTCAGTCAACGGATGTTTCGTTGCAAGGGCCGCGTGGCGGCGGTCGTCCGAACTTGATTGGCACTGGCATTCCGGCTAATCAAACGATTGATGGCTGGCTTGACCCTGCCGGTTTCGTCCAGACGGCCTCTGGCACGTTTGGTAATTCAGGTGTTGGCATTATCGAAGCTCCCGGATACATCAACTGGGATCTCGGCATTGGCAAGAAGTTCGCCGTTACGGAATCGAAGTACATTGACTTCCGTACTGAGTTCTTCAATTTCACCAACACGCCGAGCTTTGGTCCGCCCGCCCGTAATTTCAGCGATCTGAATACGTTCGGGAAGATCACCAGCACGGTCAGCCCTCCGCGCAACATCGAGTTCGCATTGAAGTTTGTTTTCTAAAACGAACGCGATCGTTCATTACAAAAAGGGGGCTCTCACAAGGAGTCCCCTTTTTTTTTATCGCCCTGCTTGCTCGACAGAAAACTGTCAGCCAGTTAGTATCCCGCCTGCAAATCACTCCTGTTTTCGCAGTATCACAAACAATTTGAACTTGAGAGGATCATTCGATGCACCTGAGCACGCTTGACTGGGTTATAGCCTTTTTTGCGGTCGCAGTCTGTTTCATCCCGGCGCTTTTCATGGCGAAAAAGTCCGGCGAAAGCACGTCTGAATTTTTTGCCTCCGGGCGTTCGGTTCCGTGGTGGCTGGCCGGGCTTTCGATGGTGGCGACAACGTTCAGCAGCGACACTCCGAACTTCGTCACCGACGTAGTTCGGCGAAACGGCGTCGCAGGCAACTGGGTCTGGTGGGCTTTTGTGCTGACAGGAGTGGCGACGGTGTTCTTTTACGCTCGGTTGTGGCGACGCTCTGAAGTGCTGACCGATCTGGAATTTTACGAGATTCGTTATTCCGGCAATGCCGCCAGCGCGGTTCGAGGTTTCCGAGCAATTTATCTGGGCTTGCTGTTCAATTGTTTGATTATGGCTTCGGTCAATTTGGCAGCGTGCAAGATCGCGGGCATTTTGTTCGGCTTGGAGCGCTGGCAAACGCTGCTGGTCGTCGGTTTGCTGAACGTCGCTTTTGCCGCGCATTCCGGTCCGGGGGGGG
>JAGNMH010000036.1 GCA_017991275.1 Acidobacteriota bacterium | reverse complement strand
GGAATCCAGCGGCCATCGCTGGTGTCGTTTGGGCCTCCGATTTGATGCACGGGAATCTGGCCGTAAATTTCTCCGCCTTTGACGGCTCCGCCCATGACGAACTGGTGATTGCCCCAGCCGTGGTCGGAGCCTTTGCCGTTGGTTTTGTAAGTCCGGCCAAAATCCGACTGAGTAAAAGCCGTTACCTTGTCGGCGACGCCAAGTTCAGCCGTCGCGTCGTAAAACGCCTTCATCGCCTGGCTCAATTGTTGTAACAGCGTGGCCTGAGTCGCGGGTTGTTCGCCGTGAGTGTCAAATCCCTGCATATCGCAAAAGAAAATTTGCCTTTTCACCCCCAAATCGGCGCGAACCGAAATCAGTTTGGCCACCATCTTCAATTGATCGGCCAGATTATTGTTGGAGGGGAATGCCGTCGTCAGTTGGGGCGCAAGACGCAGAATGCCGGAAATCTTCTTTTCGTTATCAATCGCTCGTTTGAACGTTTCGCTGTAAGTTTTATCCAACAGGTTTGAATACTGGGCCTCCAACATGGCCTTGGTGACGACGGTTTCGGGATTGCCCCAGGCTTCGCTGTAATACCACAACGAGATAACTCCCGAAGGCGAAATCATATAAGGAAAAACCTGGTTGCCGACTTCAAACAGATTGCTGCCAGCCAGCGAAACCGACATCGAAACCTGCGCAGTTTGGTTCAAATTATTCACGGCATCGGCCAGCCGCCCGCCCCAACCAGTTCGCGGAACCTGATCCGGCAACGAAGTGTGCCAGTGAGCTTGCTGATCGGCATGCGAAAACAACTGTGGAGGTAACGAAACCGATCCACTCAAAATCTGGTCGCGTGAGGTTGGGGCCAGCAGGATTCCAGTGTTGGCCACAACAGCCAATTTCTTTTGAGCAAACAGCGTTTGCATCCCAGGCCAGCCTGGATGAAATCCCCATTCGCGCCCGTCAGTCGTCGTTGGAGCAATCGGCAACAATTGATCGCGCGGAATCGCCAGAATACGGCGAGTGGCTGCATAAGAGTTGTACTCGCTTTGGCTGCGCGGAATCAGCGTGTTGTCTCCGTCATTGCCTCCGTACAGAAATATGCAAACCAGCGCTTTGTAATCATTTTGCATTGCTGTCGGAGAAATCGCCGCAGCGATTCGATTCAAACTGCCTAGCGTTGACGATGCGCCTAAAGCGCACAGGCTGTTTTGCAGAAATTCTCTTCGTTTCATTTTTTCCTTCCGAAAATTCGTAGTACCGCCTTTAGGCGGAACGGGGGCGCAGTAAAGAGAGAACCGCCCTGTTCCGCCTAAAGGCGTTACTACATGCTTTTTACTTTTGAATCACGTAATCCGGCGAAGTCATCACCAGATGCAACGCCATTGTCACTCGATTAACCGGCTCATTCGGGTTCATCCCGGTCAACACAGTCAACAATTGCGCTTTCAACGTTGCTGACATACCTCCGCCCGTCATCACCAGATCAAGGCGATCAATCAACTGGCGCGGCGTCCCCGCCAACGCCGCCATTTCGGAGTAATTCGGAATCAACGGCTTGTCCTGTTCCCATTTGAAACCATCACGAATGACGTAATGCAAAAAGTCGGAAATGCCAACGATCGAAGTTTCATTCGTAATCTGGAACTCAGGCGAATGCAGTCCGGCAGAGGCCAGATGCCCCGGGTGGCTGTACGTCGGTTCGAAGAAATTGAACACAGTCGGCGAACGCAAAGGATTTTGCGCCAGCGCATCTTCGGGACTGTCCATCCAGTAAATCGGAAAAGTGCCGCAGGCGCAGGTAAAATTGCCGACTCGCAACAAATGCGCGAATCGAACAATCGGTTCGCGCATTTTGCCGAAGCCCTGATTCGTCAGCATGTCCAAACTGCGAGCCTCGTAATCGGTCAGGATGGCTCGGATGACGGCTTTCATGTCGCCGCGAACTCCGCTGCCGTTGTCGTTGAATTTCTGGGCAACCCGGTAAACGTAAGCTGGCGAAGGATTGCTGGTCACCAGTCGCTGAATCAACAAACGCGAAATATAAGGCCCGACATTCGGATGGTTGAAGATGTTATCCAGCGCATCTTTCAAATCCTTTTCCGGAGTTTGATTCGCAGGCAGCGACACGCCATCCAGCAAAAGTTTTCTCGCCGAAGAATGATGGTTCGGCCAGACCTGCATAGGCACTCGCCAGTATTGAGTTCCATTGCGGTAAGCGTTCGGATACAGCCAGTTCTGCTCAGTTTTGGCGAACCAGCCGTAACTCCAGCCGGTGAAAACATGCGCGAAACCTTTGACAACCTCGTTGTCATAAGTCGCCGCCGGCAATCCGTTGGCGTCCAGCTTCAACGAACCGTCGGGATGCAGTTTGTACAAACCGATTGAAAAAAGCTGAAGCACTTCGCGCGCGTAATTTTCATTCGGATTGCGACCTGTCGCCGGGTCCTCCTTGTCGTTTTGAAGACTGTCCAGATAACGCCCCATCGCCGGGCTTAACGTCACATCTTCCAGCAATTGCCTGAAATTCCCAAAAGCGTTTTTACCCAGCAAGTCCAGGTATCCGGCCAGCGCAAACGGCTCTGCGTCCAGGTTCGACCGGAACGAAACGACCAAAATTTGCGAAAGCGCAAAAACGACGCGCTGGCGCAATTGATCTGGAGCGCTGACGGCCTGCTTCCAAAACGATTCCATCATTTCCTGCTGGTAATACTCCGTGCGGGTTCCTATGGTCGCGTCCAGATAAGCCAGATGCGAATTTTGCGGCAAGGCGAACTGTTCGTTCAGCCAGGTGTTAAAACCTTTGGTTTGCAGAGCGGTGATTTCGGAATTCTTAGGGCCGAAAGTCGCTTGAGCCAGAAAGCGCGAAGCGTCGCGCAAAGTCGGCGTCCCGCTGGGTAACGGCGGAGCCGCAGGCGGCGGAGTGAAAGTCTGCGATCCGTTAATCAAACCGAAATGGCCGCGAATTTCTCCTGACGGATAACGTGATGAGTGGATATTGATATACAGCCTGCCGGTTTTCAGCGCGCCGATGATTTGCGGAACCGTCGTCGCTCCTACGTTGGCAAACTGCCACAGGTATGAACCGTCAGCCAGGCGTGGCGAAGTATCCAGGTCGAAAAGGATTCCGCCGCTTTGTCCGGGATCAGCCGGGCCGTGAATGTGTGCGCTGGTTTCCGGCGTAGTCAGATTGGAGTAAGCGAATTTCAGCACGCCGGATTTTTCATCGCCGCTGAGCTTGAACGTCGCGTAACCCGAAGCCGGTGAAAACGAGCTGCCTTCGGGTCTGAGCGAAGCCATATACATCACGTCGGCCAACGGCGGAGATTTCAGCGCCAGCCGTACGACGTTCGCTGCTTTGCCATCAACAGTGACGGCCACATCGAATTCTCCACCCGGCAACGAACGTGGAATTCGAATGTTGAGTTGATCCAACCCGGCGTAAACACCCTGAGCGCCGGCGTAAATGACTTCGGCGCTGACGCCTCCAATGGTTGCGGTGACTTTCGTTAAATCCGTGCGATTGCGAAAACCCGACCCGTAAACGATCAAAAATACCTGATCGGTTGCCGGGCCAAGATCAACTTGCACAGGCACGAATTTGCCTTGCTGAGAGTCGAACTGACCAATTGGTTCGTAGCTTTGCGCGTTGTTAGATTTGATTCTCAGAACCTGCCCCGCCGCCAAACCTTTCCCGCTGGTGTCGGCTGTAAACAGCGAAGGCGCGACCGTCGAAATCGGCCCATTGCCGGTGGCCATGGTGATGTTGTTTTTGACAACCGTAAACAGGGCAGCGCCGCTGGCCGTTCCCGCCGGAATCTGGAAATTGATCTGAGTCGGCGAGATAAAAAACAGCGGAGCCAATCGCTCGACATTCTGGCTGTCACGCACCTTGACGCTGACGCCGCTTAAAGTTGTCGGCAAAGGCAATGTGTTGGCCACGGTGATTGCGTCGGCCAGGTTTGAACCGAATCCAACGACAATCTGTTCAGCGGCGAGCACATCGCCCTTGTAACTGGCGGCTGAAACCACAGTCAGCGCGGTTTGTGCCTGCGTCGGAGCTTCATGAAGAAGAAACACGCCCGCCAGCATGGATGCCGCCAGCAGAGCCAGGCGAGCCATAGCAAACGGTCTTACGGTAATGCTTGTACTGAAAAACATAGTTCGATTCCTATCTGAAGAAAGCAGCAATTTGGATTCAGTTGCGAGAAATTGGTGAGGGGAAAAGTTGACAATAAACGATGATCGGCAATCCGTATTGGAGGGCAACAGATTATAAGCAATCTGAGGCAGGCTCGGCAATTTGGGACTGAAATCCAATTGTGGGCCAGTCAAATGCTGGCCCACAATTGGCATTGTCTATGCTGTTAATTTCAAACCGATCCACCAATCAAGGCTGTTGCATCGCCGGATTTGTCGCAATTAGCAGATATGCCGTGCGGAAATTGGCATACGCGTCTTTGTACGCCTTCGCGGCAAAATGAATGTCTCCGGTTGCGACTTTGCTATTCGCCTGGGCAATGACTGCTTGCGGGACTCCGGCCAGCAGACCTTTCTTGATCGTGTCGTCAACGATTGTGCGAACAAGTTCCAACCTGCCACCTGCGCTTTCGGGTTGCTGAAACTGCGCCAGGTTGTAACGCGGCCCCTGCAAAAGATTCAGCTCGATCTGCAATCGCAGGTTTTCAGCCTGAAAAGAGCGAATCAAAGCTTCGATGTCGTCCAGGCGCATCAGCGTCTGATCAAGTTTGGCCAGGGCGGTGTCGGTTTTGGTGTTAATGTTGTTGGCGGTTCCTTGCAGCGTGTTGACCTGAGCCATTGTCGCCCTGGTTGAAACCTTGACGTCAACCTTTGAATTGATTTCATTGACTGCGGTTTGCGTGGAGCCTACGGTTGCCTGAACGTTGGCCACGTTGGTGTTGATGGTGTTCGCGGTGGCCTGCAAGGTGTCTACGCTGGCCTGTGTGGATCGGGTGTTGATATTGCTGTTCGTCGAAGTAAATGAACTGGCAACCGCATTTTCAAAATCGCGCCCGCCGCAATCGTCGGAAATGCTTTTCAGCGATTCCATAGTCAGCAATACGGCTTCGACCACTGTTCGGGCAACAACGGCGACAACTTTTCCGGCAACACTAAGAAAATCATCGGGCAGCGAATCAGCCACTGCATTGGCTGCAAGCACTGCCGCTTTGGCAATTGAAATATCAGAGTTGCTGATGCGCGGAACATTGTTGGTCGGAGAGTCACTGAAGGCGTTGTTGCAAACGTCAGGAGTCGTACCGCCCGGCAGATTGTCTCCGGTTGGAGAAGCGCTGATCCCGCGCAGCATGGCCTGCATTCCGGGCGTGATCATAGCCTCAACCTGTCGAGGCATTTCTCGCCAGGTTGATGACCTGGCAAAAGCGTTCTTGAGACCCGTCAGTTCCTGTTCGTTCAATTCCCGAATCTTCTGTCTGGCCATTGCCAGTTTTTCCTGTGGATTCAACCCGCTGCGCCCGACGATCTTGCGCGCAAAATCTGTTTCCATCAGTTTCCCGATCACTTCTTCCATCTCGGCCAGATAAGCGGCGTATTCATGGCGAAATTCCTCAACGTTTGTGGCTGGATCCATCACTCGCTGCAAATGCGCCTGATCAATCGGAGTAAACCGCTTCTGTTGCGCCAGCGACGGCGCAGCCAGCAAAACAAGTAGAATGGTGACGGTGAAGGTAAGGATCGAATTTGTAATGATTCTTTTCGTCATATTGCTCTCCTGAAATCAGCGTAAGCTTCGCCGACGAATCGTTTGTGCTCCCTGTGCCAAACCGGCTTGGGTGATGGTGAATGTTTGCGAGGTTCCGGCTCCAACCGTGATTGTTCCTGATCGAGCATTGCTCTCAGTGTTCGGCTCAACCACAAAAGTGATGAAGGCGCTGCCGCTCTGATCGCGGTCGCTGGTGACACGAATAAAACTGGAATTGCTGACCACAGTCCATTCGCAAGTGTCCAGCGACGAATTGACGAAAAAGGCGCTGTCGCCGCCTTTCGCGTTGAACTTTGTTGCTGCCGGATCAATAGTCAGAGCGCACACAGTCCCGGTTTGGACACCGCTCTGATGGATAAAAACCGTCTGTCCGGCGATTGTCAGAGTGCCGCTGCGCGCAAGAATGCCCAGGTTTTCAGCAACCCGGAATTTGACGGAACCGCTGCCCGAACCATTTGCGGAGCCTTCGATGGAAATGAAGTTTGCCCCTGCGCTGACAACCGATTGCCAGGCGCAGTTCTGTCCGGCGCTGACCAGCACGGTTCCTTCGCCGCCGACAGCCGCGAAATTTTGGCTGGAAGGCGGAACTATCAGCGAATAAACACAAGTCGAAGGCAGTTGCGGCTGGCCATCTTGCCTAACGTTGAAGGTTTCGCGAGGGATGGTTCCCGTTCCCACTCGCTGAGAAATGCTGATTGAACCGCTGCGTGGGCTGCCGGTCAGGTTTTGCGGCAACAGATAAGTGATATACGCGCTGCCGCTTTGATCGCGGTCGCTGGTGACAACGACAAAATTGCTGGTGGTTGTCGCCGTCCATTCGCAACTGCTTGGCGATACATCAACAAAGAAGGCACGGTCGCCACCTTTCGCTGCAAACGATTCGCTGGCCGGAGTCAGCTTGAACGTACAAACCGCCTGCGTTGCCGAACCTTGCAGAATGCTGATCGTCTTTGAAAACCCGCTCAATCCGGTGACCATCAGATTGCCTGCTCCCTGCAATGCGCCAGGATTGGCAGCAACATTGAACATCACAGCTCCATTCCCGCTGCCGCTGCCCGCACTGGACAGGGTTACGAACCCGGAATCGCTGGAAACCTGCCACGAACACTGACCTGAAGTTTGAATTGTCACTACACCGCTGCCGCCGTTCTGATCAAAAGCCTGAGAATCCGGCACGACTGAATACTGGCAAACAGCGCCAGCCTGCGTGATGGCGAGAACCTGGCCCGCGATGGTCAGCGATCCAGCGCGCGCGCTTAAAGTGGTATTCGCTGCCACCCGAAAATTGACGGAGCCGTTGCTGCTTCCTGTCGTTCCGGATTCAATCGTGATGAAATTCGATCCGCTGCTGACCGCAGCCTGCCAATCACATCCGGTCTGAGTAGTGACTGAGACGCCGCCGGTTCCTCCGTTGGCAGTGAAATCCTGACTGTTAGGCGAAATTGTAAAACTGCACGGAGCTTCGACGGTGGCGACAGCGCTGACGCCTGAATTGTTGGCAGAGGCAGTGTCGCTGCTCAGGCTTTGAACTGTCGCGGTGTTGACCAAAGGTTGCAATTGTTCAGGAACGGAGTTGACCTTGACCGTCAGCGTAAACGATGTCTCAGCAGTCGCCGCTAATGGCTTTGCTGAAGTGCAGGTGACAATTTGCCCTGATGCAGAGCAATTCCAATCTGTGCCGGTGAACGAATCAAAACCTAGTTCGGCAGGCAGCGCATCCACCACACGCAACGGCGGCGCGGCGAGACCAGGCCCGTCATTTCTGACCGTGATTGTGTAAGCCGCCTTTTCGCCAACGCGGAATCTGCCAACAGCTTCTTTGGTAATGGAAAGATCAGCGGCCGGGGCAGTGGAACCAATTTTCACCACGAAGGCTTCGTTGCTGCCCGCCAGGGTTTTATCCAGCGCTTTTTCAGTCAGTGGGAAGTTTGCTGACAAGGTATTGCCCACAACGTAAACTCCGCCACTGGAATCAACCGCGATGGCCGAGCCAGAATCGCTGCCGCTGCCGCCAAGAAAAGCGCTGAAAACCGCTTTGCCACCGGCCACATCTATCAACGCGACGAAAGCGTCAAGCGCTCCGTTGAACACCGGGCCAATCGCATCAACTACTGTGAAATCCGCTGAACCTGTGCTGCCCGTGATGTGAGCGCGACCGCTGGCATCAACCGCAACTCCATTGCCCTGATCCGTACCGCCACCTCCGAGAAAAGTCGAATAACTGAGCGTTGCTTCGCCCGCCTGTGAAACCGGACTGATCTCAGTGACAAAGGCGTCACCGCGTCCACCATAGGTTTTATCAAAAGCATTTGTCGTGGTAGGGAAATTATTTGAGGAAGTCGAACCGGTCAGAAGCACCGAACCGCCCGATCCCAACGCAATCGCGTTGCCAGCATCGCGGTCTCCGCCTCCGATAAATGTCGAATACAGCAATTGGCTGCCGTCACCACTTAGCTTGGTCAAAAACGCATCGCCCGAACCGCCACCGGTTCCCGCGTATACCGTCGCGCCGTCAATTAACAGCACGCTGATGATCTGACTGGTCAGGCCTGTTCTGCTGGCATTCCAGTTTGCTCCGCCGTTCGTACTTTTGAAAATTCCGCCGGAAGTTCCCGCATAAATCACACTGGCAGAAATCGCCAGCGAGCGAATGTCATTGCTCAACAACCCGTTGCTGCTGGGCTGCCAGTTCGCGCCTGCATCGGTGGTTTTGAAAACGCCTGCGTTCGTTCCGGCAAAGATTGTGCTGGTTGTCGCCGTATCAACCGCCAGAGCCTGAATCGTTGTTGACGGAAGAAAGCCATTTTTGGCCGGGCTCCAGGTTGAGCCGCCGTCGGTGCTTTTGAAAATTCCGCCGCCACCGATGGCGGCAAAGATAGTGTTCGGCGCGCCGATCACGATCGCGGTGACCGTCGCCAGGCTTTCACCGGTCAGCGCTTCCGTGTTGGGCAGACAGCTTGCGCAAATGTCATTGGCATTTGTTTGCTTGGGACCATTGGCCGCAGTCCAACTCGCTCCGGCGTTCGTGCTTTTGAAAACTCCACCACCATTGATTCCGGCAAACAACGTTGCGGGGTTCGTGCGCGTATCAATCGCCAACGCCAGAACTGGCAACCGCGTTAAGCCAGTGTTTGCTGCCGCCCAGTTGTCGCCGCCGTCAATGCTTTTGAAAACTCCGCCAGCAGTCCCTGCATAAATCGCCCCGGTTTCAACCGACAAGGCTCGAACGTCAAAACTGCTCAAACCATTGTTTTTCGCCACCCAGGTGACGCCGCCATCCGTGCTTTTGAAAACCCCGCTGGGATTTCCTGCGAAGATTGATCCGCCACTGGCCGCCAGCGCGTTGATAGTGTCCCCGGTGATGCCCGCGCCCGTTGCCGCCCAATTGCCGCCGCTGTCAATCGTTTTGAAAGCCGCGTTGTTGCCGTATTTTTTCTGAAGAGCTTTGTCCGTGGTTGGAAAGTCCGGCGAAGCGGTAACACCTGTCAGGTAAACATTGCCGCTGCTGTCAACGCTGATGCCATTGCCCAAATCGCCGCCGCCGCCGCCGATGAAAGTCGAAAAAACCAATGGCGATTGCCCGGTCGCCGGAGCAGTATTGATTCTGGCTGCGAAGGCATCGCTGCTGCCTGCCAGTGCATTTGCCAACGCTGATTGCAATGGGAAGTTGGTTGAATTGGTTGTGCCGGTGATAAAGACATTGCCCGCTGCGCTGTAAGCCAAACCATTGCCTGTATCGGTTGCGCCGCCGCCCAGGTAAGTTGAAAAAAGCAGGTTGTTCCCTGTCGCCGCCAGTTTCAACAAAAACCCATCGGACGCGCCAACGGCTCCAAGGTAAACCGTTCCGCCCGCGGCTGAAATGCAGCGAACGTCCGTGCTGGTCTGTCCACTGTTGCTGGCCGCCCAGTTCGCAGCCGCGTCCGTGCTTTTGAAAATTCCGCCGGTTGTGAGGGCGTAAATCGAGCCGCCATCAATTGCCAGAGCGCGAACTGGCGTCGAAGTCAGACCTGTATTGCTGGTCACCCAAGAATCCCCGCCGTTGGCGCTTTTGAACACACCGCTCGGCGTTCCGGCATAAACCACGTTTGCATTCGCGGAATCAACAGCCAAAGCTGTGACATTCGTATCGGTCAAACCGGAGTTTTTCGCCGTCCAATTGCCGCCGCCATTCGCCGTTTTGAATACTCCGCCGTTCGCTCCGGCATAAACCGTATTTGAGCTGCCCGCTGCCAAAACCTGAACCGTTGCTGCGCTCAACCCTGTGGTGGCGTCAATATTCGGCAAGCCAGTGTTGACCGGCACAGAAGTCAGCCCGCTGTCAGTGCTTTTGAAAACGCCTCCAACTGTGCCGGTGTAAACCGTCGCAGAGTTGGCCGGATCAACCGCCATGACTCGAACGTTTTCTCGCGCCTGATTGACTGCGCGAGCAAGCGGGTCGGTCGTCAATTGAAGCTGGGGCGTATTCCAGGTCGCCCCGCCATCTGTTGTGGAAAACAAACCGCGCGAAGTTCCGGCATAAACTCTGCCGTTGACGGCAATTACGGCGCGAACTTCGCTGCTCCCCAACAATTTTGGCGAAGCCAGATTTCTGTCACCGCTCGCCGCCAGCCAGATTCCGCCGCCGTTTGTTGTCCTGAAAACTCCGCCGCCTGAAGTCGCCGCGTAAACGGTGTTTGCATTTCCCGGATCAATCGCCAGGCCCACGACGGTGTTGGCAGACAATCCGCCGCCGCTGGCTGTCCAGGCTGAAGCTGCGTTGGCGCTTTTGAAGACAGCCGCGCTGCCCAACGCTGTTTGCTGACCATTCACGGTTGGAAAATTCGTCGAAATCGTCGCGCCGGTGATGTAAACGTTGCCGTCTGCATCCAGCGCAATTCCGTTGCCTCGATCTTCGTCACGACCGCCGATGTAAGTTGAAAACAGCACTGTCGCCAAACCGTCCGCGTTCAACCGCATCTTTGTCACAAAAATATCCGTTGAACCGGCTGAAGCCGCCTGTTGAGCGCTGGCGACCGAAAAATCCATTGAAGCGGTTGTGCCGGTAACATAAACATTTCCGCTGCCATCAACGGCCACGCCGGTCGCCTGATCTTCACCGCTCCCGCCCAGAAAGCTGGAATAGGACAGCACTGGATCAATCACAAGCTCATGGTTGTGATCATAATCGCCAAGTTCGAATCCGATTTCAGGAGTGCGATTTGAAGATTGGGGGTTGAGGATTTTGAAACTTCCCGGAATGAAGCGACGAACACCGTTTGTTTCCTGATAAACCACCGGCTTGAGCAAGCGCAATTGTTCCTGGCCTGAACTCAACAGCAAATCGCCATTCACATCCAGTTTGCCCTGTTCCGCGCCGTCAAAAGCCAGTTTTATTTGTTGCGGGTCGGCCTGCGGCGCAACAACAAAGTCATATTCAAGCTGTCGCTGGTTGCCGTAAAAGATTGCACTGATGCCTGAATAAATTTCGTCGTAACAAACTCTGGAAAATACTGGCAGATCAGTCTGCCAAACCGCCGGATCGTTGCCAGACAAATAATTGACCTTGCCCGGCAACTGCCCAGTTCCTTTAATGCCTGAAGACTCTTTGGCTCCGGCCATCTTCATCCGCAAAGCGCCGGAATTCTGTAAGCGGAAAATGATTTCATTCGCGGCCAGACCTATGCTGTAACCAGCGCCACGCGCAGTAAATTTGACACCTTGATCATCCTGTTCACGATGGGCTGCGAAGCCAAGCGGCAGCCTGGCGAAAGTTTTTCGGGCTTCACCTTCGGTTTGGGAATCGGCTTTGGCGGATTGAATGGAAGCGGTTTGGGATGTCGCTTTAATCGGTTTTGAATTACCCAACCAGAGGATCCCCTGACATAAGGCGAGAATGAAGAGTGAACCTGCAATGATTCGTTCGGTCGAAAATTGATGGAACAAAAAAAGGACAGAGCGCATAAACCAACACCCCCAGGGAAAGTGTTGAGCAAACCGATTTGGTTTGCCTCGGTTCTCACATTTGATTTTTTGGCGAACTTGGAGGGCGGGACATTGCCCAACTTTCGCTCAGAGAATTTTATGGCACCGTATGAGTGAGTCTGGAGCATTCAGAGCCAGGTAATAATTGTTGCTCTGAATATCGCAGCAGATACATTGAACGACTTGCGGAGTATATGCACTTGCACTTTTGGCTTCAACGAAATTATCAGTTGAATGGACAATAATGGCTGACCGGCTTTGTGTGCGGCTGGCGGTGAGGTATAAATTCGCCCTTCTGATTCCACGCTCTAATTCCACAATTCAAAACCAACCAAGTGAGGCTTAGCATAGAAATGCTGATCGAAATCAAAGCCGCGTTCATTCGCGCTGCTACTTTCTTGTTGATCGTTTGTGTTAGCTCCGTTGCCTTAACCGCGCAGACTTCACAGACTGTGTCACAACCAACTCCAATGCCGTTGTGGCCCAACGGCGCTCCGGGAGCGAAAGGCGCTGCGCCCGAAGACATTCCCAGCATTCAGCTTTACCAACCGCCCGCAGACAAAGCCAATGGCGCTGCCATCGTAGTTTGTCCCGGCGGAGGTTACGGCGCGCTGGCTCCGCACGAAGGCCACGACATTGCCGTCTGGCTGAACAGCATCGGCGTCACCGCAGTCGTGTTGAAATACCGTCTGGGAAAATTTGGCTACCGCCATCCGGTGATGCTCGGAGACGCGCAACGAGCAATTCGCACCACGCGCGCCAAAGCCGCCGAATGGAAAATTGATCCGAACCGCATTGGCATCATGGGTTTTTCTGCCGGAGGCCATCTGACTTCGACGGCGGCAACACACTTTGACGCGGGCGACGCGAACTCAACTGACCCGATTGAAAAACAAAGCAGCCGCCCAGACGTGGCAATCTTGTGTTACGCAGTCATCACCATGACCGACCCGTTCACGCACGCCGGTTCGCGCAAGAATTTGCTGGGCGACACACCGTCGCCAGAGTTGGTTGATCTGCTGTCGAACGAAAAACAGGTGACTGAAAAAACTCCGCCGACTTTCATCTTCCACACCGAAGACGACAAAGCCGTGCCGGTTGAAAACAGCCTGCAATTCGCGGCGGCTCTGCGAAAAGCCAAAGTGCCCTACGAAATGCACATTTACGAAACCGGTCGCCACGGAGTCGGCCTGGCTCCGACCAATCCCGCACTGAGCACCTGGCCGAAGCTGTTGGAAAACTGGCTGCGCGCTCGCAAATTCATCAACTGACTTTTATGATCAAATCAAAATTTCTCTTTTTCGTACTCGTTGCCGTTTGCTTTGCCGTACCCACTTCCGCCCAGCGCAGAGGCCAGCAAGCTCCGGCGTACAACTATGCGCCGCAATTGCTGGCAGAGATGAAGCAATTGCAGCAAGCCGCGCTGTCGAACGATTACGCGCTCAAACAAGTCGCGTATTTGTGCAACAACATCGGCCCGCGTTTGAGCGGTTCGCCTCAGGCGGCTCGAGCTGTGGAATACGTCGCGGACGAAATGCGAAAGCTTGGCCTGGAAGTCCGGCTGGAAAAGGTCATGGTTCCGCATTGGGTTCGCGGCGTGGAAACCGGCGAACTGACGCAGTTTCCGGGAATGGCTGCGGGCACGACGCAAAAAGTGGTGCTGACGGCGCTGGGCGGCAGCGTAGCTACTCCGGCGACGGGAATCACTGCGCCGGTGGTTGTCGTCAACAATTTCGACGAACTGAATGCGCTGGGTGAAGCCAAAGTCAAAGGCAAAATCGTCCTGTTCAATTTCAAATTTGACGATCAACTGGCGACTCAAGGTTATGGGCTGGATGCTTACAGTCAGGCGGTGGCCTATCGCGGCGGCGGCGCTTCAGCCGCAGCCAAACTTGGCGCGGTGGCTGCGCTCAATCGTTCGGCAGGTGGCAAGGCTTATCGGTTGCCGCATACCGGTGGGTTGCGTTACGCCGACGGAGTCCCGCAAATCCCCGGCGCTGCTGTTGCGGGCGAAGACGCCGAAATGATTGCTCACCTGGCCGCGCAGGGCGAAGTGAAGTTGAAACTGGTGCTAACTCCGCAAACTTTGCCGGACGCCGAAAGCGCCAACGTCATCGCCGATTTGAAAGGCTCGGAATTTCCAGATCAGGTCGTCATCGTGTCCGGCCATCTGGATTCGTGGGATTTGGGAACCGGCGCGATTGACGATGCTTCAGGAGTCGCCGTCGCCATGCAAGTCGCCAACTTGTGCAAACAGTTGGGCTTGAAGCCGAAACGGACGATTCGCGTCATCGCCTGGATAAACGAAGAAAACGGCACGCGAGGCGGCCAGACTTATTTCCAAAACCAGAAAGATAATCTGGCCAATCACATCGCCGCCATCGAAAGCGATTTGGGCGCTGGCCATCCGACAGGCTTTTCCGCCTTCGTCAAACCTGCGGCGGTGCCGATGCTGCAACCGATTGCGAACCTGTTGCTGTCTTCGGGCGCGGGATTGTTGAGAATTTCAGACAGCCCTGTCGAAGCCGACATCAGCCCGCTGCAACGCGGAGGCGTACCAGGCTTCGCGCCGATTCAGGACAACCGAACTTATTTCGATTATCACCACACGCCAGCCGACACTTTCGACAAAGTCGTTCCGCGAGAGCTGGCGGAAAACGCTGCGGTAATGGCCGTGCTGGCTTATGCAATTGCCAACCTGCCGGAACCGCTGCCCAGATAAAATGCCGTTCAGAGTTCACGCTTCAGCGTGCAGAGGTTATTGGCACGCTGAAGCGTGAACTCTGAACTCAAGGAGAAACTATGGAACAACCGATTCACGAAGAACTGGCCGGATTCATTTCGCCCACAGAAGAAGTCTCTCGGCGAACGTTTGTCGTCACTTCGCTGACCGCCGGATTCGCAATGGCGGCGCAGCCTGTTCAGGCGCAAACGCAAATCACCACCGACACAAACGGTTTGGTCGCAGGTGAAGTCAAAATCGCAGTCAAAGACGGCGAAATTCCGGCTTATCGAGCAATGCCCGCCAAAGGCAAAAACTTCCCTGTAGCGCTGGTCGTGCAGGAAATTTTCGGCGTTCACGAACACATCAAAGACATTTGCCGCCGATTCGCCAAAGCCGGTTATCTGGCCATCGCGCCGGAAATGTATTCCCGCCAAGGCGACGTATCGAAGCTGGAAATGAATAAGATCATGCCGGTGGTCGCCAAAGTTCCCGACGCCCAAGTCATGTCCGATTTGGACGCCGCAGTCGCCTGGGCAAAGAAAAACGGTGGCAACACGGCCAAGCTCGGCATCACTGGTTTTTGCTGGGGAGGCCGCATCGTTTGGCTTTATGCGGCGCACAATCCGGGATTGAAAGCTGGCGTTGCGTGGTATGGCCGATTGACTCCGCCGCCGCCTGACAGAGCGAATCCTCTGCAACCGAAACATCCGACGGAACTGGCCAAAGACTTGAAAGCTCCGGTTTTGGGTTTGTACGGCGGCAAAGACACTGGCATTCCACAGGACACCGTGGAGCAGATGCGGAAAGCGATAAAAGACGCTGGCAAGCCTTCAGAGATTATTGT
Source organism: Acidobacteriota bacterium (assembly GCA_017991275.1). Lineage (GTDB taxonomy): Bacteria > Acidobacteriota > Blastocatellia > RBC074 > RBC074 > RBC074. The sequence continues at coordinate 709 of JAGNMH010000036.1, read as the reverse complement.
TTACCCCGAGGCTCAGCACGGATTTCATGCCGATTATCGTCCGAGTTACAACAAGGAAGCGGCTCAGGATGGCTGGGCAAAACTGCTGGCGTGGTTCAAAAAGAACGGCGCGGCTTAGGCTAAAAGAGTGGCCGCAGATCAACACAGATCAACGCAGAGCAACGCAGATTTTTTATCCGGGATTGCAGCTTTCATCTGCGTTTGTCTGCGCTGATCTGCGGCTTCTCATACCCCTTCTTTCGTGAATTGATTGTCCACTAACCGCAAAATGCCGCGCTCGTTTTTGTTCTGCAACTCAACCGGCAAAACCGATTGCGGAAAATTCTGATAGCTGATCGGGCGAGCAAAACGGCTGATCGCCGCCGTCCCCACCGAAGTCGTTCGCGAATCAGTGGTCGCCGGATACGGCCCGCCGTGATGCATTGAGGCGCAAACTTCGACGCCGGTCGGGAATCCATTGAACAACAATCGCCCGACTTTGTTTTCCAGAATCGAAACCAGCCAACTGAACTCAGCCAGGTCGGCTTCTGTTCCGTGAATCGTCGCCGTCAGATGACCTTCCAGATTGTTGGCGACTTTTCCCAATTCTTCTTTCGATCCACAACTAACAACCACAGTCGAAGGGCCAAAGACTTCTTCGCCAAGTTCGCGATGCTCTAAAAAGTTACCGGCTTCTGTGTTGAGCATCGCCGCGCGAGCTCAGGTGCGA
>JAGNMH010000591.1 GCA_017991275.1 Acidobacteriota bacterium | reverse complement strand
CGCCAACATTCGAGCCATCGCCGTCGGCAACGGAACCGCCGGACGTGAAACCGAAACTTTCGTCCGCGAAGCTTTGAAGGAAGCCGGATTGAGCACGCCGGTTGTGATGGTCAACGAATCCGGCGCGAGTATTTACTCCGCCAGCGATGTCGCCCGCGAAGAATTTCCTGATCTTGACCTGACCATTCGCGGAGCCATTTCTATTGCTCGGCGATTGCAAGACCCGTTGGCTGAACTGGTTAAAACTGATCCGAAGAGCATCGGCGTTGGTCAGTATCAGCACGACGTGAATCAGCCTGCGCTGAAAAAATCTCTGGATTTGGTCGTGGATGTTTGCGTGAACTCTGTTGGAGTGAATCTGAACACGGCTTCATCGCATTTGCTGGCGCGGGTTTCAGGCATTGGCCCTTCGATGGCGAAAAAGATCGTCGAACATCGCGGAACCAAAGGCTTGTTTGAATCGCGCCAACAACTGCTGGATATTCCGCGCTTCAGCGCCAAAGTCTTTGAACAGGCTGCGGGCTTTTTGCGAATCCCGAACTCGGCTCATCCGCTGGATAACACAGGCGTTCACCCCGAACGTTACGACTCGCTGGAACGATTGGCCGCGCGACTTGGCAAAGGCGTAGGCGAATTGACCGGCAGCGGAGTCGAGTTGGTCAAACAGGCTGAAGACTTGAAAGCCGAAGTGGGCGATTTCACTTTCACGGACATCATCGCCGAATTGGCCAAGCCCGGACGCGACCCGCGCGAAGAGTTTTCGGCCTTCTCTTTCCGCGAAGACATTCATCAGGTCAGCGATTTGGTGGCAGGAATGACTTGCCCAGGCATCGTTACCAATGTGACGAACTTCGGCGCGTTCGTGGACATCGGAGTTCATCAGGATGGTCTGGTTCACATCTCGCAACTCAGCAACCGCTTCGTCAAAGACCCGCGCGAAGTCGTCAATCCCGGCGACCGCGTGACTGTGCGCGTGCTGGAAGTGAATTTGGAAAAACAGCAAATTGCGTTGACGATGAAAAGCGATGCTGAAACTTCCAGGCAAATGCCCCGAGACCGTCAGGCAGACCCTAGAGACCGCGGACAAGACCGTCGCCAGAATCAAAGCCGAGATAATCGCGATCGTCGGCCAGACAATCGGCAAGACAACCGGCAAGATCGCAAACCACAACGCCCGGAAAAACCTGGATTCAACAATCCATTCGCAGAGCAGTTGGCTAAGTTCAAAAAGTAAAAATGATGTTGCGCGAACTGTCCAGTTTGCGTCTTGTGAGGAAGACCAATTAAAGAGGGCGCGTAAACGCCGATTAGCTTGCCGCCACGACGCAAACCGGACAGTTCGCGCAACACCGGCTCGGAGACATTCCCGCGATAATTCCAGTCCATCTTTTCTTGGAGCAAAAATGACTCAAGGATTCACTCGACGCGAAATGTTACAAAACAGCGCGACGGCTGCGGCTGGCGCGCTGTTTTGTTTGAATGGTTCAGAAACCTTGGCGGAAGCCGTTTTCCCACAAAACGCAGCGCAAGCTCCGCGCGAATTCCGTTACGGCCATTTGTTGCAGGAATACTTTGTTGCGCGCAGCCGCGAGATGATGGCGAAACGCGCCAAGCTTCGCGCCGCCATCAAAACTCCGGCGCAAGTCATGAAGCTGCGCGATGAAGTTCGGCAAAAACTCCGCGCCTGTTTCGGCGCTTTGCCTGAACGCACGCCGCTCAACGCGCGTATCACCGGCAAAGTCGAACGTGATGCTTACACCATTGAAAAACTGATTTACGAAAGCCGTCCGGGTTATCCCGTCACCGCCAATCTTTACGTTCCCAAAAACAAAGCTGGAAAACTTCCGGCGGTGCTGGCTCCGTGCGGTCACACGCGCAACGGCAAAGCCGAGCCGAAGTATCAGGAATACGCTCGCAATCTGGCCAGGCAAGGTTACGTAGTTTTGATGTACGACCCGCCCGCGCAAGGCGAACGTTTCGAGTATGCCGACAAACCCGGCGAGCCAACAGTTCAATGGGGCGTGGTGTCGCACATCGTCGCTGGCAACCAGATGAATTTGATCGGGCAGAACTTCGCGTTGTGGGAAACCTGGGACGGCATTCGCGGCTTGGATTATTTGCTGTCGCGACCGGAAGTGGACGCCAAGCACGTCGGGCTGACGGGCAATTCCGGCGGAGGCACGCAAACGACCTGGCTGAACGTGTTGGATGACAGGTTCACGATGGTTGCGCCGAACTGTTTTGCGACTCGTTACCTGAACAATCTGGAAAACGAAGAAGCTCAGGACACCGAACAAATCGTTCCCGGAATGTTGGCCGCCGGATGCGATATGGCCGATTTTTATATCGCGCAGTTGCCGCGACCGACGCACTTCGGCGGAGAACAGAACGACTTTTTCGACGTGCGCGGAGTTCGCGCGGTTTATGAAGAAGTGAAGCGGCTTTATTCCATCGTCGGCAAAGGCGACGACGTTGAAATTTACATCGGCCCGGAAACGCACGGTTACAACAAAGGCGCGCGCGAAGCGATGTACAAATTCTTCAATCGGCACGCCGGAGTAACGGCTTCGACGGTTGAACCCGACGTGCCGCCGGAAACAGACGAAACCTTGCAGGTGACCGCAACCGGACAAATTGCCGCGCTCGGCGCAAAGCGAACTTTCGATTTCACCAGCGAAGCCGCCCGGCAGCTTACGGCCAAACGACAAAGAGTTTCCGGTAAAGCTCTGAGCGATGAATTGACGAAGCTGCTGAAGTTACCCGCGCGAACTTCGCCGCCGAATTACCGCATCGTGCGCGACCGCCGCATCAGTCCTACGATGCGCGAATACGGCTACTTGATCGAAACCGAACAGCGCAACGGAGCGAATGTGTTTGCGATGCTGCACACGATCCCGAAACCCGGGCCGCAATACTTTTTCCCGAACAACAAAACCGCGACGCTGTATGTGCCGCATCTGTCTTCGTTTGAAGAAATCGTCGCGGGCAAAGCTCCGCAGACTGCCGATGGGGAAACCTTGTTGGCGCTTGATGTGCGCGGTATAGGCGAAATGACCGCGCGATTGCACAAAGAAACAACCGACGATTTCTTTTCGCCTTACGGCACTGATTACTTTTATTCGACGCTGGCAATGATGTGGAACGAATCGCACTGTGGCCGCCGAGTCCACGATCTGCTGGCGACGCTGGATTTGTTTGCCGCCAACGGCTGCCAGGAAATGCACCTGGTCGGGCGAGGCATCGGAGCCATCACAGCTACGTTCGCCGCCGTGCTTCATCCGCTGGTCAAACAAGTGACGCTGCACAACGCGCTGTTGTCGTATCACGAACTGACCGAGGACGACCGTTACCAATGGCCGCTTTCGACCTTACCTTTTGGCATTTTGCAGCGGCTGGATTTGCCGGATTGTTTGCGCGAACTGTCAGCGACAAAGCGACTGAGCGTCGTTGATCCGTGGGATGCCAGAATGCAGTTATGGCAGCGGGACAAATTATCGGCTCATCTGCAAATGCTGGAATTGGAAAAACTCGACGTAAAATAGAGTGTCAATAACGTTTTCAGTCTTTCAATACCCAGGCCAGCATTCGCCTAAATCCTGATCCAATGAACTCAAAAGTAGTCGCCATCATTCCTGCGCGTTACGCTTCGACCCGGTTGCCGGGCAAACCTATTCTGGATATCGGAGGCAAACCTATGGTCGTTCGCGTAGCCGAACGCGCCCGGCAGGTTGCTTCTATAAATCGCGTCATCATTGCAACCGACGATCAGAGAATTTTCGATATTGTTGCCGCAGCAGGCGAAGAAGTAATGATGACTTCACCAGATCATCAGACCGGCACTGACCGTCTGGCCGAAGTCGCCGCTCAGCTTAATGCCGAAATCATCGTCAACGTTCAGGGCGACGAACCGCTGATCGAACCGGCGACCATTGAATCTGCGCTGAGTCCTTTGCTGGATGACAGTTCAATTGTCATGAGCACGACCAGCGAACCGATTGAATCCGTCGCCGACCTGTTGAATCCAAACGTAGTCAAAGTCGTGACAGACCCGGCAGGTTTTGCGCTGTATTTTTCGCGCAGCCCGATCCCTTTTCCGCGCTCGGCGGTTCAGGCTCACGGTTCGATTGAAGCGGCTTTAACAACAGAGCCGGACTTGCTCAGCAGATACGCCAAACACACAGGGATGTACGTTTACCGCCGCGAGTTTTTGCTGAGCTACGCCAAACTGCCCGCGACTCCGCTGGAACAATCGGAGCTGCTGGAACAA
>JAGNMH010000590.1 GCA_017991275.1 Acidobacteriota bacterium | reverse complement strand
CCATTGCTCGAAATCTGCAATGACGGCCTCGGAAAGTTTGCTGGTCGGCGGCATCTTCAGGACTGGATCGTTGTAACGCAACGCGCGCAGCAACAGGCTTTCGGATGGTTTGCCGGGAACAATTACCGCTCCGGAATCGCCGCCTTTCAGCAATCCTGATTTGGTATCCAGCACCAAGCCACCCATCGGAGATTTCAACTTTGAAGAATGGCAGGCGTAACAATTGGTCGCCAGAACGGGACGAATCTTCTTTTCAAAGAAATCGTCGCCAACAGATTGAGCGGATTGAGCGTTCATTCGCCCTGATGCATAGATCGCAAAGGCGAGCAGAAACATCCCGATGAGCGTCAGTTTGAATTGTGTGCGCGTCATCTATCAATCTCCTATTTGAAACTTGAAATAGAGTTTTTAGATTTGATCCAGGATGATTTTGGCGATTGTCAGATAAATCAACAAGCCTGTCGCATCCACCAAAGTCGTAATCAGCGGCGCGCTGAGCACAGCCGGGTCAACTCCGAAGCGATGAGCGGCAATCGGAACAATCGCTCCGACGGTCGTTGACCAAACGCAGATGACCAGAATCGTTGTCGAGATTGTCACAGCCAAGTGCCAGTCGTGAGTCACCCAATAAGCCTGACCAAACGCGACACAACCAATCAGCACTCCAACCAGCAAGCCTGTGGTTGATTCGCGCAGGGCGACTCGCCAGGCATGTTTCACTCCGATTTCGCCCAGCGACAAACTGCGAATGACAGTCATGACGGTTTGCGCTCCGGCGTTGCCGCCTGTCCCGATCAGCAAAGGAACAAAGAAGTTCAGCGCGACAACAGTTGCCAACTCGCTTTCAAAACTGTGCAGCACTTTGCTGGTCATCGTTCCGGCGACGAACAGGAACAGCAGCCAGCCGATGCGCTTTCTGACTACGCGCAAAATCGGATTGTCGAAATAGGGTTTGTCCAGAGCGCCGGGTTCGACACCGGCCATTCGCAAAATGTCTTCGGTCTGCTCTTCGATCATGACGTCAACGACATCGTCAACGGTTACAAAACCAACGACGCTGTTGTCGCTTTGCAGCACTGGCACGGCCAGCAAATTGTATTTGGCGATTTTCTTGGCAACTGATTCCTGGTCTTCGTCGGCCTGTACGGTGACTGGTTTGGGCCGCATGACTCTGGTGATGGATTGATCCATCTCAGCCATCACCAAGTCGCGCAAGCTGACCGCTCCCAGCAGATGGCCATTGGCCGGGTCCAGCACGTAACAGGCGTAGATGGATTCTTTTTCGCGGGCTACCAGACGAATGTGTTTCAGCGCATCGCCGACAGACATCGCCGGATCAAGCCGCACAAACTCGGTGGTCATGATTCCACCGGCGGTGTGTTCTTCGTAACTGAGCAGGTGTTCGAGTTCGGCTTTGACTTCGTTGCTGACTTTGGCCAGAACGCGGCGACGTTCGGTCAACCCCATTTGTTGGATGATGTCTGTGCGTTCGTCGGCTGAGAGTCCTTCCAGAATCATTGCGGCGCGCGTCGGGTCCAGTTTTTCCAAAATCGCGCCGCGCCGGGTCATCGTTGGCTGATCCATCAACTCGATTCCGCGCGGAACCGGCAGCATCAGCATGACTGTCGCTGATTCGATAAGCTTCAACTGGTTCAGCAGCTCGACCAAATCTTCCGGCGCAAGATCAGCAACCTGTTCGCTGATCCCGACAAAGCTTTCGTCGAGGCGAAGATTGATTCGGTCGCGTAGTTCTTCTACTGTCGGCATCCATCACCTCCCGTTGAAGATGGAGGGACGGAGAGACAAAGGGAAAGAGGGAATCTCATAACTTCCAATCTTCGGGATGAGTAATCATGTTGATAAGCATTCCAAGTATGGCGTCGTATTCCTTGTAAAGCTCTTTCCCTGTTTCAGTTGTAAGGTATCCACATTCAACACAAAACTGAATCCAGACTTGAGTTTCACACGCTTCGGCTTCGCAATCACCAAGCTTGCTGATCCAAGCAGCCGGGTATCGTCGCTTTCGCCAGGCTTCTCCTAAATTGGCACAAACAGACCGCGAGAACGTCGAATCTGGTCGGTCAAAGAGTACTTTTCTTCTTTCGGGAAAGACTTGGACAATTCAAAAATACGCATCGCCGCCGCAAAGGATTTTTTGTAAACCTCCAAATCCGTATGCCTGCGTACAGCTTTCTTGCCCTCTTTATCCTTGTCTTCCTTGTCCATAAGCCCTCCGTCCCTCCGTCCCTCCATCCCTCTCTAACGTCGTTCCTCCCACTTTTGCTTTAACGAACTCAGCAGGTCAATAAATCGCAAATCGCAGCGCAGATTGTCGAAACGGTTGTTGTCGGCAAAGAGCGGGTAATTTTCATTGCCAAGAGCAACGGCTTTCTGCAGCCATTCAATAGCCGCGTCGCGATTGTTTTCCATGGCGTAAAAAGATGCCAGCCAGACAGAAACGTCGTGGTCGGCGGCGGCGGTTTCTTTGACCTGATCGGTTATCAACGCGCTGGCTTCTGCGTGTTGATCGGCAGAACTCAGGCACCAGGCAAGAACGATTTGCAGCGGATCGAAATGCGGATGCTGTCGCAAAACGTCTTCGGCAATTTCTCGACAACGGTCAATGTCGCCTTGATTGAAGTAGGTGATTGCCAGAAAAGTTTTTATCAATGGATGGTCTGGTTCAACAGCCTGGCCATTTCCAAATTCGGCGATGGCTCGTTCATATTCGTGGCGGTACATATAAATCCGTCCACGGTTGTAACTGGCGATAACCACGTCGCGCGGGCTTAGCTCCAACAGCTTGTCATACTGTTTTAGCGCGCGGTCGTACAATCCGTTCAGCCGGTAAAGCATTCCGGCGATGATGAAAACCGTCGGGTCGTGCGGAGCTTCGCGACGCGCGTCGGCCAAAGTAGTCAGCGCCTTTTCCTTCTCGCCTTTGTTCAAGTAAACGTAAACCATCTGCAAACGCGCTCCGGCAAGTTTTGGGTCAAGTTCCAATGCGCGCGTCAGAGAAGCCTCAGCCAGATTAAAATAATGCTGGCCGCCGTATCCTTGCCCGTGATGAACCAGACAGCGTCCCAGGGTGTAATGCGCACGGGCAAAATTCGGATCCAGCCTGATTGCTTCTTCAAACATTTTGATCGCCACGTCCAGATCATGATCGTCAAAACTGTGAGAGATGTATTTGAACAACAAGTCGCGTCCGCGCAGATAAAACTCATAAGCCTCGGCGTTTGTCGTTAACGGCTTTTCTATCTTCTGCTGCTCTTCTTCGGTCAGCTTCAACTTCAAACCGGCGATTACCTTTTCGGTTATGGTGTCCTGAATCGTCAACAGATCGTCCGCTGCCAGATCAATTTTTTCACTCCATAAAATTTCTCCGGTTGCGGTGGCCAACAATTGAGTCGTGACGCGGAATCGTTCGGCTGCTTTGATAAAACTGCCGACCACCACAGTGCTGACGGCCAGTTCTTCACCGACCTGACGGGGTTCCACATTCTGTCCGGCGTAACGCGCAATGTATTGCGACGGGCGAACCACCAGCGAACGCAGATGAGCAAGTTCGGCAATGATTCCATCGGCCAAAGAGATTTCGTAAAAATTGTCTTCGGCGTTGCCCGACAGGTTTTTGAACGGCAGCACGGCGATGGTGCGTTTGCTTTCGGTTCCCGCTTCCGTCACCCAAGCCGGCGATAGTGAAGAACCGCTTTGGCTGCCAAAACTTTTTTGACTTGCGGACGGCGTCGAACGTGAATCACCAACAGAGCGATTGGGCGACTGACTGCCAGATGATTGGCTTGGAGAAGAGTTTGGCGACCTGCTTGGCTGGCCGTTTCGCTTTTTGCCGAAAAACCCTCCGCCAAAAACCTTGCCGAGCGCGCTGCTCAACCGCCACGAAGTGCGCGCTTGCTGCGGAGCAACCAAATTCCCTGCCACATCGCTTGGAACAGCGGCTTCACCAGTTAGTTCGCGCATCTGGGCTTTCAACTCGCCCAACATTTCGGCCATCGTCGCAAAACGGTCTTTGGGATTTTTGGCCAGAGCACGATCAACAATCGCCTGCAAATGTGCCGGCGCAACCGGGCAATCATCGCAAATCGGGTACGGCTCTGAGTTAATAACCGCGTGCAGAATTTCTATGCGATTGCGCCCGCTGAATGGCTGATGGCCGGTTGCCATTTCGTAAATCAAAACACCCAGACTGAAAACGTCTGTGCGATGATCCACGCGATCGCCGACCGCCTGTTCAGGCGAACCGTAACCCATCGTTCCGTAAGG
>JAGNMH010000035.1 GCA_017991275.1 Acidobacteriota bacterium | reverse complement strand
GTCGTTGATAATCACAGCGTCAACGACAGCGATGGTTTTCAGCAATTCTTCGCGTGCGATTTCAATCCACAGGTTCATCGTGTCCATTGCCACGAACTTGCAATCCACTTGCTCGCGGACTTCGCGCTGCAACGTCGGCTGGATGTTGCCAAGAAACAGAAACGGCGTTTTGCGAGCGGCTTCGGAAAGCTTCGGTTTGAAGTCGGCAAAAACGTTGAGTTGCGTGTCCAGCGTTTTAGCCGTGTTCAGGTCAAAGCCGTATTCGCCCGCCCAGCGAAAAGTTTTGCCGCCTGGAATGCGTTCCAGATTCGAGATGTTGATCTTGCGTTCGTGAAAGACGGCTTCGTCTTCGGCGCTGAAATCATCGCCGATAACAGCAACCACACCGACTTCGGTGAAGAACGACGCCGAAACTGAAAAGTGAAGACCGGAACCGCCCAGGCTGCGTTCGCGCATCCCGAATGGAGTTTTGATTGAATCAATGGCTACGGAACCGACAACCAGCAACGGCGCGGCAGAATTGGATGATGACATTGGTGAACAGTTACCCCTTTTTCTTATTTTGGTTTTGCACTTCGTCCAGACGTTTTTGAGCGTCGGCTTTGACTTTTTCGTCTGAACTTTCTTTGGTGACTTTGGTCCAGAACTCGACGGCTTTTTCAGCGTCGCCGTCTCGATAATGAACTTCGCCGGTCAGGAAATAGACCTCGTCAATTTTCGCAAAGTTAGGATTGGTGTCTATGATTTCCTGCAAACGATCAAGCACAGCTTTGTTCAACCTGGCCAGACTGTCTTTGTCTTTTTTGTCCGGCTTGCGTTTGTAAAAGTAAAACTTCGCTGCATCCAGACTTTTGTAGGAAGACTTTTCAATTTCAGGGTCGCGCGGCGTAGCAATGGAGCCACGACTGGGCCCTTGTGGAACAGCAAAAGCTGTTATGGGATTTGCGAAAGTGCCCATAGCCACAAACAAAGCGAGCAAAAACGAAGCAACAAATTTAGATTGAGGTTTCATACATACTCCCCAAATTAAGGTTTAGTCGGCAGAAGCAATGAACGACTGGCCAAAGCCCGCTTGCGGTTGACCATCGTTCTTTACTCGCCGACGTATTTGCCGATGATTGCCGAAAGTTTCTTTTTCGTTTCAGCCGGAATTTCTCCGTGAGTCAGGATCGCGTGTTTCAGCGCCGAGCCGCATTTGCAATCGCGCGGCGCGGCGGCGAGTTTGCCGACGGCTCCGCGAATGATCTTTTGAGCGTTGGTCGAATTCTTGTTCAGGAATTCGATGACCATTTCAACGGTCACCGCGTCGTGGTCTGGATGCCAGCAATCGTAATCCGTCACCAAAGCCATTGTCGCGTAACAGATCTCAGCTTCGCGCGCCAGTTTGGCTTCTTGCAGATTGGTCATGCCTATGACGTCCATGCCCCAGCTACGATAAAGCCGCGATTCCGCCAAAGTCGAAAACGCCGGGCCTTCCATGTTCAGGTAGGTGCCGCCGCGATGGACTTTGACTCCGGCCGTTTCGGTTTCATCGCCGAGCACCTGCCAGACAGCCCCGCACACCGGATGCGAAAAAGTGATGTGGCCGACGATGCCTTCGCCAAAGAAAGTCGAAACACGTCCTCGCGTTCGGTCAAAGAATTGATCCGGGATGACGATGTCGGTCGGCGCGTACTGCTCTTGCAGCGAGCCGACTGCCGAAGCCGAAATAATGCGTTCAACACCCAGCAGCTTCATTGCATAGATGTTCGCGCGAAAGTTCAACTCTGTTGGTGTGATGCGATGACCGCGGCCATGTCTGGCCAGAAAGGCCACACGAACACCATCCAGCGTGCCAAGAATAAAATTGTCTGATGGATTGCCGAACGGAGTTTCAACGCCGACTTCACGCACGTCGGTCAAACCTTCCATTTGATACAAACCGCTGCCGCCAATGATTCCAATTTGAGCTTTTTCCATGTCAGGTTACAGGTGATGGGTGGGTGGTTGTAGGTTTGTGGCAGATGACAAATTTTACAAACCTGTCACCTGCCACCTATTTTCTAAAACCTACTTATTCGCGTTCGGGTCAATTCCCTTCATCGTTCCGCCTTGTCCGCTGCCCAGGCCGGGTATGCGGCTGGGGTCGTAACCGCCAACCTTGACTGTGAAATCCGCCGGGACTTTAACCGGATATTTCAGAGTTGCGTCTTCGATGGCGCGCTTAACTTTCTTGTCAGTCTCTTCCTGTTCAAACCCCTCTGCCAGTGCTGTGGTCAGAAAAATGTGTCGCGTGTGAACCTGTTCTTGCGGTTCTTGTGGCGTAGGGCTGGGGGTGGGTTCCGCGTTCAGCGCTTGAGGCGGAGCCGGGGTCGCAGCTTTTTTCGGGTCTTTCGACGGATCGTAAATGCGCTTGTCATCGAGTTTAATCAGATGAAAACCTACTCTGGTCTTGATGACTTCGCTCCCGATCCCGCCTTTTTCCAGCGAGAACGCCGCCTTGACGAATGGCTCATCAACAACCGGCTGACCGTCAACTTTTCCTTCTTTATCAAACCAGGGGAGTTCGCCGCCGGTTTCTTTGGTGCTATCTTCGTTGAACTCTTTGGCAACTTTCTCGAAATCTTCTCCGCCCTTGACGCGAGCCAACAAGGTCTGGGCTTTCTCCTGAATCTTATCCACATCGGCTTCAGGATGTTCCGCGACGTATCGCTTCTTCTCTTCAGGAGTCATTTTCAGCTTTTCGCTCAGCGACTTCGAATAAGCATTAGCCAGGACACTGGCTTTGCCAATTTTGAGTTGAACCTTGAATCCAGGTTCTTTTTCCAGTCCTGCCAGTCTGCCTTTGTCGGCGCGAATCATAATTTCTGTCCACTGCTCGCGCATCATTTCCTTGTCATTGTCACTCGGAGCCTGTTTGGCTTCGCGCGTAATGAAGGTGAAAAAACTGTCGAACTTCGCCTGATTCGCCCCCAAATAAGCATCTCGCTCTTCTTTGGTCAAAGTGACGTCCGGGTTACGTTTTGTATATTCGGTCGCCAGCAATCGGTCAGTGGTAAAAGCCAGTTCCTGTTTGAACTGATCGGTTTTTTGTAACCCTTCGGCTTCTGCAGCTTGAGCCAGGGCAAAAGGCGTTTTGAACTGGCCTATAAACTGGTCGCGAGCGACCTTATTCTGCGCCAGTTGACGCTTTTGCGGCTCAGACAAGCTTTCAGTCAACGCCGCCAGCTCATCGGCGGTTACTTCGACAAACTCACTTTTCGTGAAAAAAGCGCAAGATTGTGTCGCCAACATGCTGGCGGAAACCACCAGAGTCAGGATGAGTTTAGTAAATGCTTTCAAGACAAATCTCCTTGGATGAATAAATGTTTGGTGGTTGGCAGTTGGCGATTGGTGGCTGGTGGTTCATTACCAACCACCAGCCACCAATCGCCAGCCACCTTTAATGGTTTCCGGTTCCTTGTTGCGCCAGTTCAATCAAAACACCGCCAGTGCTGGCCGGGTGAACAAACGCGACCAGTGCGCCGCCCGCGCCCTTGCGAGGTTCCTCGTCAATCAACCGCACGCCTTTGGCTTTCAGATCGGCCAGCTTCGCAGCAACGTCTTCGACTTCAACGCAAAGGTGGTGCATTCCAGCGCCGCGTTTGGCGACAAATCTGCCGACAGGCGTGTCTTCGCCCGTTGGTTCCAGCAGTTCGATACGGCTTTCGCCAATTGGCAACATCGCCACGCGCACGCCCTGGTCTTCCACGACTTCGACTTCCTTCAATTCCAGACCAAGTCCGTCGCGCCAAAACGCCAGGGCTTCTTCAATCGAACCGACAGCGACTCCGAGGTGTTGAATTTTACTTTCCATAAAATCCTGTCTATTTAATCTGAACTTTTCCGATTATTTCTTCTACGATTGAATATGGATCGCGCTGGCGCGAAGCCACTTCCAGCGCAAGTTCGTGTAGCTTTTCCGGGGCAAGCGATTCTTTCAAAACTTTTCGCAACAATCGTTCGCGCAGCAATTCGATTATTCGATTTTCGGCAACTTCGGTGCTGCGTTCCAATGAGGCTCGATGCTGTGTTTTGAAAGAAACGTAACTTTCAATCGCCTCAACGAACTCTGCGATGCCTTTGTTCTGGGTGGCAACTGTGCGAACAATCGTCGGTCGCCAGCCATCAGGGCGCTCAGACATTTCCAGCAAAGTTATCAACTCGCGTTCGGTGCGTTCGACCCCGTCACGTTCGGCTTTGTTGATGACGAAAATGTCGCCGATTTCCATAATTCCGGCTTTGATCGCCTGTATATCGTCGCCCATTCCGGGGACAAGAACGACGACGGAAACATCTGCGGCTTTTACTATTTCCACTTCGTCCTGACCCACGCCAACCGTTTCAACCAGAGTCCTATCGTAGCCAGCCGCATCCAGCACCGCAACCACGTCAACCGTGGCCCGTGCCAGACCTCCCAAATTCCCCCGCGTAGCCATTGATCGAATGAAAACCTCTGGATCGTTAGCCAATGCCTGCATGCGAATTCGGTCGCCCAGAATAGCTCCGCCGGAAAAAGGGCTGGATGGGTCAACCGCAATGATGCCGACCGTCCTGGCCAACGAGCGGTAATGCATAGCCAGCTTGTCCACCAGCGAAGATTTTCCTGCTCCGGGCGCACCCGTGATGCCAATGGTCACACCTTTGCCGGTATGCGCGAACAGCGACTTCAAGATTTCATTCGCATCGGCAGCATCGTTTTCGATCTTGGAGATTGCGCGGGCAATCGCGCGCAGATCACGAGCGAGAATTCTTTCAACCAGTGAAATGGTCATTTGGAGTCTTCGGCCATCGTCAGCCATTTGGGGTCATCACAAGGCCGCAAACTATAACCGCTCTCTGAAGCAATTTCCAATTAGCAATTTTGCTGGCAATCAATCAATCGGTGGTTATAATCGCGCGACATTGAATCCCCAAACAATTCATTCACCACGGCAAAAGGAGGCTGGCAATGACTGCTGACTGGCTGACCACACTCGGCACGGCTATGGGTTCGGCCTGGCTGTCGGGCATCAATCTGTATGCGACGGTTGTCACGCTGGGCGTGTTGCAACGTTTTGAACTGGTCAAATTGCCCGGCGGATTAAACGTGCTGGGCGAATGGTGGGTGATTGGATTGGCAGGAGCTTTTTACCTGATTGAATTCATCGCCGACAAAATCCCTGCTGTGGATTCGGCCTGGGACGCGATTCACACTTTCATCAGAGTTCCAGCCGGAGCGATTCTGGCGGCGACTGCTTTTGCCGAATTCGATCCGGCGGTCAAAGCCGCAGCCATGATTGTCGGCGGAAGCATCGCACTCAGTTCGCACGGCACAAAAGCAGCAACCAGACTGGCGGCAAACGCAAGTCCGGAACCTGTCTCGAACATCGCGTTGAGCATCGGCGAAGACATCTTCGCATTCGGTTCGGCTGTGCTGATGGCTTTCTTCCCGGTTGTGATTCTGATCGTAGTGGCGATTTTTTTGATTCTGCTGATCTGGCTGGGACCAAAAGCGGTTCGCGCGTTACGCAGGTTAATGGCGCGACTGCGGGGGCTGACGGCCTCCACTCCCCCAACTTGATAAAGCGAGCGTGATAAAGCGGGCGTGGGGCAATTTGAAAATTGCCCCACTACGCCAATTTTCTCAGACAGTCGCAAAAGTTTGAGTCACCCGCGCCGGTTCAGCCGCTGAACGAATTACAATGCCTGGATTGAATTCAACTTCGCCCGGCAAATCAATCTGCTGCGACTCTTTCTTATACAACTCATAGCCTTTGTAACTGATCGTGCAGCTTCCTTTGCCCGAAACCGCCGTGACTTTCTTAAGCATTCCTTCGTGGATCATTAGATTCGCGCCTTCTATGTCCAGCTTGAATTTCACCTCGAACTGGAATTTCGCAACTCCTTTTTCGTTTAGCAACACTTCGACTTCCGGTTTGTGGTCGGAACTCACCGTGTGCTTAGCCAACCTCAGGTAGTTCGTCGCCTCCGGCTTTTCCAGATATTTCATCAACTCGCGGCGCTTGCTCCACGCCGCGGCCAGAATGCCGCCGATGCTCATGTCGAAATTCGAGGCAATCGAATTTTTCAAGCCTTCGGCGAAGGCGTTCCAGCCAAACCCTGCAACTGCGTTACCCGCCTGTTGCTTGACGGCTTCCAGCCCCGTTTCGTCCAACTTGATGTCCTTCAAGCCGAAAAACTCTTTCAAGGTCACTTCTACGTTATTCATAACTCCTCGCTTTCAGCGGCTACGAAACCGCCGGTTAAGGTGATGTGCTGCTGCCCCCAATCCGCCTTGGGTAGAAACCGCAGGGAAAAACTGATCTGTAAATCCGTTGACGCCGCAAACTCCGACGAATTTGCATTCATCGTTGAACGGAAACTCAACACCGGCGTTACCGGTTCAGGATTAGGGGGATCGGGACTAGGATCAGGTTTTGGACGGAGACGCTTCCACAACCTCCCTAGCAGTAAAGCCCCAAACCCAAAGGCTCCGACCAACAAAACTTTCGGCCACTCTTTCCAAAGTCCGCCGTCGGGCTTTTTGCCAATAACCAAATTGACGAGCGTTCCAGGTTTGACTCGCTGCCCCGCCGCAGGTTGCTGTTCCAGAATGAAGCTGGCAGCTTCCTTTTCGTCTTTCTTCTTCACATCGCCGACACCTAACCCGACGGTTCGCAATAAACCGAAGACTTCTGGCAATTCCTTCTTCACCAAGTCAGGCACAACAACATCATCGCCTGGTTTTGGTGGTTCAGGCTGTGGCGATTGGGGAGGCCGAGGAGATTGGGGCGGCGACGGCGGCGGAATCGGCATATCTACTGCGATGACAAAATTGACTCTGCTGCCAACTGTGATCCGCGTTCCCGCTGCCGGGTTTTGACTTAGCACGGTTCCGGCGGCAACCGTCGCTTGTTGCGTTGTAACCTGCCCAACGGCCAATCTGGCGCTGGCGATCACCTGCTCCGCGTTGCCCTGGGTTCTGTTCCGAAGATCAGGCACAGCCACAGTCTCAGGCGTTGCGATTACTAAACTGACAGGACTGCCGATGTTGACCATTGTTCCGGCGCGCGGATTTTGATCCAGCACCGTTCCGACTGTGAGCGGCGATTCCCGCGTTGTCACCTGCCCAACGGCCAATCTGGCGCTGGCGATCACCTGCTCCGCGTTGCCCTGGGTTCTGTTCCGAAGATCAGGCACAGCCACAGTCTCAGGCGTTGCGATTACTAAACTGACCGGGCTGCCGATATTGACCATCGTTCCGGCTCGCGGATTTTGATCCAGCACCGTTCCGGCGGCGCGCGGCGATTCCCGTTTTGCCACCTGCCCAACAGTCAGTCGAGCGTTCGTCAGCCCCTGCTCGGCGTTGCCTTGTTGCTGATTCAAAACATCTGGAACCCGCACTTGCTGAGTCCTGGCAATCACCAGATTGACTGTCGTTCCTTCGACGACAACGCTGTTCGGCTCTGGCGACTGACTTAACACTTCATCCTGTCTAACAGAGGAAATCTGCGCCCTTACCGACCCCACCGTCAATCTGTTTTGGCTGATCGTCCGCTGAGCATCGTCCAACAAACTGCGCCTTACGTCGGGAACGACAACGGCTGCCGCGACCGTCAACGCCACCGCGCTTCGAGCCTCAACAGCCGTTCCCGCCTGTGGCGACTGGCCTGTAACGATGAAATTGTCGAGGGTTCCTCGCCTGGGCAATCTGGCGACAAGATTGTTTTGCCCAATCTTGCGCACGGCATCCGGCACAGCCAGTCCCATCACGTCGGGCACGATAACTTTCGGTTGTTGCGGGTTGTAATACATCACAGCCACGCCGCGCGGCTGCAAATCCATTCCGGCACGCGGACTTTGATTGACCACTTCGCCTGGTTTGAACCTGGGGTTGAACACACTCTCTTCCAAGGCTCGCTGAGGATAATTCGGCGCATCACTGGACAGCTTTGCCTGTGCCGACCGGATGTCCATTCCCACCAAATCCGGCATCTTCGGATAAACGGGTCTTGGCTGCTGAGGGTTATAAACGAGCGTCACCTCAACGCCGGGTTTCAAGTCCGTGCCTTCTTTCAGCGATTGGTAAATCACTGCAAACGGTTTGACATCCGGGCTGTAGCGCGGCGATTCCGCCAAGCTAATTCGGGCATTCGGCTGCCGTTCGCGCACCATGGAGTCAGCCGTCTTGAAGTGCTGACCGATCACATTAGGCATCTTCGGCTGTTGAGGATCGCGCTTTTGCTGATCACGAAAGACTTCAGGCAAGGAAGCGCCGGTTGAAATTTTTCCTGGAATTCTGAGGCCTGGTGTCGGTGTCGGCGTCGGCGTAGCCCTGGTCGCCCGCGTATCCAACACAAGGGGCGGACGTTGTTTGATGGTCGTTACCTTGGACTTTTCCTGGGCGAACGCCGTCATTGCCAGCAGCAACGCCGTCAGGATCAGCAACGCAACAACGATGCGGCCGTAGGTTTTCATGATTTCTCCCTTCTGAACTTTTCTTGTCTGGCTGGCGACAAAAAGCCCTAGCGCCGGTCAGGTTTTCGACTAGCGAATTTTTTGCGGTCAAGCTGTCTGAAAAAAAACTGGCGATGCGGCTGAGCTATCGCTTATTACTGGTATAAATGCTGAGCGTACTTTCAAACGCGGGCGCAGTCTACTTGGTTGGATGCTGCGATTCAATCGCTTTTTTCAATCTTTAGAGAACTTTCCGCTCGCAGCGAAATAATGCTGAAGTTCGGCAGCAACCTTTTCCCACGAACGCGAGCCACCGGATGCTGCAATCTCTTCGCGCTTCCAACCGGCGCTGAGCGCGGCGCGGATTTCCGCAGCAAAGTTTTCCGCTGTCGGCGACGAAACCAATCGCCCGAAATTTGTCGTGGCGATCAATTCCGCAACCCCACCAACATCAGCCGCCACAACCGGCAAACCGCAAGCCAGCGCTTCGATGACTACATTCGGACAACCTTCTCGGTGACTGGCCAGACAGAACAAGTCGGCGGCTGAATACCAATCAGCCAATTCTTTTTGAGACTTTGCGCCCACCAGACGAACACAGTTTTCCAATTTCAAATTTGAGATTTGAGATTGAAGATTCTGGCGTTCGTTTCCTTCGCCGATGACGAAAAGCTTCAATCGGCTTTCACGCTTTTCGGATTGCTTCAGCAAAGCCGTTGCTTCTATCAGACGGTCAAAACCTTTCACCGGAACCAGCGCACCGACAGACAACAAAATCCAATCTTCGGGATCGAGTCCAAGTCGTCGCCGGGCTTCGTCGCGTTCGCGAGGGCGAAAAACTTCGCGGTCAATGCCGTTACGAATGACAGCGATCTTTTCGGCGGCTATGCCAAGTTCAACCATTCGCGCTTTCAAGGCTTCGCTGACGGCGATGATTCCGGCGGCTCGGTTCAAGGCTTTGACAATTTTGGGACGAATCAGCGGCATTCTGGAAAACAGATTTATGTCAGTGCCGCGTGCGGTGATGAAAACCGGAATGTTCAGCTTCTTACCCAACAACACTGCCGCGTAACCGTCCGGGTAAACGTAATGCGCGTCAATCAGGTCAAAAGGCTTTTCAGCGTGCAGCCGCCTGACCGTTTCAAAAGCTCCACGCGCCATCCAGTTACCATAAAAGCTCATGCCGACTTTCGGAATCACCAGATAGCGCGGATGAAACGTCTGCAACCCATCAATTACTTCCTGTTCCGGCACGCCAGCCATCTGTTGCCAACGTTCAGGAAAATGGTTCAGCGCCGTGCTCGTAAGCAAGCGGCTGGCTTTCGGAAAGTACGGCACAGGCGCAACCACTCGAACATTCACTCCATCCATCCGAGCCAGCGCGGCTACACGATGTTTAACGAAAACGCCGAAGCTCGGCTGTTCCGCGTTCGGCCACAAAGTTGTAAAGGTCAGAATGTTCGTCATCAATGATTTAGGCGAAAGGTTCGCTGCCATATTCGGAACATCAAAACCGCCCACAACGGGCGCGAGTAATCTCGTAAAGCGGATTGATGCTGCTGCCACAATTGTTTGACCTTACCTGATTCCAACCAGCCGTCGTTCGTCGTCGAATCAAACAACAGGCTTTCAGCCAGTTCGCGTAAATCCGCTCGGAGCCATTCAGCCAGCGGAACCACAAAACCCTGTTTGTGTCTGGCCAAGATTTCGGGCGGCAACAAACCACTTATCGCCCTTTTGAAAATGTACTTCCCTTCAATGCCGCGAAGCTTCAGCGACGAAGGCACTCGCGCCACCAGTTCCATCAAACGATGATCCAGCAGCGGGCTGCGCACTTCCAGCGAAACGGCCATGCTGGCTCGATCCACTTTGGTCAGAATGTCGTCGGCCAGGTAAAGTTTGATGTCGGCGTACTGCGCGCGTGAAAGCGAATCTTCGGTAACTGGCCGACGATAATGTTCGGCAAAAACTTCAAACGGATCGTAGTCACGCAACTCAGCGCGCACTTCCCTGCTGAGCAAACTGTCGCGCTCATTCGCCATCGCTCCGTAAACCGAATTGAAGTAAGCCCGCGCCGGATCAAGCGACAAATTCCTGAACGTGGCTTTTGCCCTGAGCGGCTGCGGCAGCCAGTCGGCTTTTGGATAAATCTTAGCCAAGGCTCCAAACAGCGGTTGCCGCATACTGGCCGGAGCCATCGCCCGCACACGATTTTCCATCGCATCAAAAGCGTAGCGGCGATAACCGGCAAAGTTTTCATCTCCGCCATCGCCCGACAGCGCGACGGTTACGAATTCACGCGCAGCCTGTGAAACATAAAAAGTCGGAATCGCCGAAGCGTCCGCAAAAGGTTCGTCAAAATGCCAGGCCAGTTTTTCGATGACGCTGACCGCGTCGGGAGTGACGATTCGTTCGTGATGTTCGGCGTTCAGGCTTTCGGCAAACGCCCGTGCGTCACCGGCTTCGCTGAATTTTTCTTCGTCGAAACCAACTGTAGCCGTGATGACTTGCCGTGAATTTACCCGGCTCATCATCGCCGCGACCGCCGAAGAATCCACGCCAGCAGACAAAAACGCGCCGAGCGGGACTTCGCCAATCAGCCGCGCATCAACCGCAGAGCGAAATTCATCCAACAACATTTCGCACCATTCGGCTTCGCTGCGCTGTTCGGTCTGACTGAAATCAATGTCCCAGTATTGGCGCTCGGTGGCGCCATTCGGAGTCACAATCAGACAATGACCGGCGCGCAGCTTTCGCGCGTGGCGGTAAATCGTTTTCGGCGCGGGAACGAATTGGTAAGAGAAGTAATCGGCCACGGCCAGCGGATAAACTTCGCGCGACATTTGTGGATGTTCGAGCAAAGCCTTCAACTCTGAACCGAAGATCAAAGCTCCGCTGACATCGGCAAAGTACAGCGGCTTTTTGCCGATGCGGTCACGAGCCAATAACAATTTCTGCTGCCGCGAATCCCACAGAGCAAAAGCAAACATTCCGTGCAGACGTTCAACGCAGGCTTCGCCAAATTCTTCGTAAAGGTGAACGATGGTTTCTGTGTCCGACTGAGTTCGCAACCGATGGCCGCGCGATTCAACCAGTTTGGCTAGTTCGCGGTAGTTGTATATTTCGCCGTTCAGAATGACGGCAACCGTGGCATCTTCGTTAAAAACCGGCTGACGGCCTCCGGCGACATCAATGATCGAAAGGCGGCGATGGCCAAGCCCTATTGGCCCTGCGACATGAAAGCCTTCGTCGTCCGGCCCACGATGAGCAAGCGCGCCGGTCATCCGCCGCAGAACGGTTTCATTGATCGGCTGATCGTTCTTGTAGTTGTAGATTCCGGCAATTCCGCACACGGCGTTACTCTAACCCAAGCTCCGTTGCCTGGCGAAAAGCTTGCGGAAAAAGGCGGGCGTCAACTAAGCTCGCGCCATCGCTTCAACACTTTCAACGGAGACCAACATGAACACATCGCGCAGAGACTTTCTGGCTGCTTCCGCTTTGCCAATGATTGCCGGAGTTGGCGCTGGCCTTACCGCTTCGTCGTTTGCCACTGTTCAATCAGATTTTCAGATTGGTTATCACGCCATCACCTGGGGCGACAAAACCGAACAGGCGATAGATGAAATTGCCGAATTAGGCTTTCGCGGCATCCAGATTCGCGCGAACCTTTACCAAAAATTCGCCGACCGGCCACAGGATTTCAAAGCGTTGATGGCCTCCAAAAAACTGACCGCTGTCGCCATTTCCACCGGAAACGTGACGCTAAACCCCGATACCCGTAAGCAGGAAATCGAAGAGCGCGTGGCGATGGCCAAATGGATGAAAGAAGTCGGCGGTTTGTATTTGCAAGCCACAGACGGCGCGCGGCTGACTCAGGGCGTTAACGATGCGGGCGATTACCCCAAACTGGGCAAACGATTGACTGAAATCGGCAAACGAACTTTTGGCGAATTCGGCATCAAACTCGGCTACCACAATCACATGAATTCGCTGGGCGAACGTGTGGATGAATACGACCGGATTATGGACGCCACCGATCCGAAATTCGTCTGGTCGCTGCCTGACATAGCCCACATCCAAACCGCTGGCGGCGACCCGGTCAAGTTTGTGCGCCATTACCTGACCCGGCTGGTCTTCCCACACTTCAAGGACTTGATTGTTTACTCATCCGGCCCGACAAATCTGGTTGGCAAAGCTCCGCCCATGAAATACGACTTTGTCGAACTGGGTCAGGGAAAGGTGAACATTTCGGGCGTGCTGCAAATCCTGAAAGATTACCGATGGTCAGGCTGGATCGTCATCGAACTCGACCGAGCGCCGGGCGGACGCACTCCGAAAGAAAGCGCCATCATCAGCAAAAAGTACGTTGAAGAGAAACTAAAACTGAAGGTTTAACGCAATTCAAACGAGGAAATTGATATGAATCAACCGCGCACCATACAACGATTCTTGCTCGCCATTTTCGTCTTGCTCACCGCTGCTTTGTTCGTTTCGCCGCTGAGGCCAAACCAGCCTGAAGCCTCCGAAAAGACTGCGGAAGAGCGTGGGCTTTACAACCTGACTCACAATTCTTACGACACGCCTCGCCTGAATCGAAAGCTGCTGGAACTGGCGTCGAGGGTTTGGGAGCCGGAATGGAAAGCGAAGATCAATGCCGGCGATCCTGATTCGATCCTGAAAGTCGCGTTTGAGCGTTACGGTTTTTCCGAACCGACCTGGGACAACAAAGGTGGGCCGTTGCAATTCGTGGTCAACGACAAAGGCATGTGGTCGCAAACTTGTATGCTTTGCCACGGAGGCCGCGTACCCATCAGCGGCGAAAGCAAGATCGGCATGCCGAACACTGAAATTGACATGCAGACGATGTACGAAGACATCACAAAAGCCACGGGCTTGAAAGCTCCGTTCACGCTGACGTTCGGCCAGTCGCGCGGACGAACGAACGCATTCATTTTCAGCTTGGAACTGCTGCGCCGCCGTAACGAAGATTTGTCTTCGCGCAAAGAGCCTGCGCCAATGGGAGATTATGCCGACTTCGACCTTGATCCTCCGGCGTGGTGGTATCTGAAAAAGAAAACTGCGATCTACGCCGATGGCGGAGTCAAAGGCGATTTCAGCCGAGCCATAATGCAATTCACCATGGGCGAAGCCGACGGCGCAAAGATTCGTTCGTGGGAGCCGGATTTCAAGGACATTCTGGCGTATCTGAAATCCATCGAAGCGCCGAAATACCCTTTGCCAATTGACGCGAAGCTTGCCGCGTCTGGCCAACAGGTTTTCACCAAAACCTGTTCGAGTTGTCACGGAACTTATGGCGCGGACGGGAAATATCCGAACAAGATTGTCCCGGTAGAAGTTGTTGAAACCGACCCGTTGCGGCTGACTAAACTGACCAAAGAGTTCCGCGATTATTACAAGAAAACCTGGTTTGGCCGCAGCGGCGAACAGGGTTACGAATATCCGACTGGTTATGTAGCCCCTCCACTGGATGGCGTATGGGCTTCGGCTCCGTATTTCCACAACGGCTCTGTGCCCACGCTGTATGGAGTGCTGACGGCTGAAGCTCGCCCGAAATACTTCCGGCGCATTGGCGGCGCGAAGGATTACGACGTGAGGGACAATGGTTTGAAAGTCGAAGCTCTGAACGCACCCGCGCCTAAAGACGCTCCGAGCGAAGCTCGCCGCCGAGTGGTGGACACGACAATTCCCGGTCTGAGCAACCAGGGTCACCCGTTCGGTTTCAAGCTGAGTGAAAAGGAGAAGCGACAGGTGATCGAATACCTAAAAACGCTGTAAAACAACTTTCGCTGTCTCGAATTCTGCCAGGAGGAATAAATGCCCACACCCGAAAATCCAACGGAAAGGAAAACTGTAGTTTCACCCAAATACATCGTCGCAGGAATTGTCCTGCTCGGAATGGGGTTGATCTTCGGTTACTTGATGAGCCGCCCGAATGCCGGCAAGGGCAATCTGACAATGAAGATCGGCTCGGCTTCGGTTCAGATGAACGTCGAAAACGATCTGCAATCAATGAAAGTTCTGCTGGACAAGGTGTTCGAGGACGAAAGCTCCAGACGGGAAATGACAGCGTTGCTTGGCGAATTTCACAA
Organism: Acidobacteriota bacterium; assembly: GCA_017991275.1. Lineage (GTDB taxonomy): Bacteria > Acidobacteriota > Blastocatellia > RBC074 > RBC074 > RBC074. Next base: position 1,502 of record JAGNMH010000035.1, on the reverse strand, counting down.
TTTGTATCTGATCAGCGATCCGAAACTGGTTGAGAAAATCTCAAAGCTCTCGCCGGATGATCCTCTTTCCAAAAAGCTGCGGGATTTGTGCGAACGGCAAAAGGGAGCTTTCAAAATCCAACTGGCGGAAGTTCGGCTGAGCTTTCCAAGCAATCCGCGATTCGGCGACGAAGAAGCAGTGGTTTGCAGCGGCAGCGATTTTTACGGCAGACGAATTGTCATTTACGACTTGCAGGAAGAAAGAAGCGTGACGTTGATTGCCAACCGCATTCGCCCTTGTTCAGCCGCCGCTGATGGAACGCAGGAAAAAGAAAACATTCAAATCACCAAAGCCGCGGCAAAGGAGTTGTTCGGCGAAGAGCGGTTGAACACCTTGAATATGTTTGAAAGAGGTTTGGCTGGCGTCGCCATAAATTGATTTTGGAATACTTTTCAAATCTGACAACTCGTCCCGGCTTCTCCGCCTTCAGTTGGATAACCCGCATTCACCCATGCGCTGGTTCCGCCAATGACGTTGAACAGTTTGTTGAATCCGCGCCTGGCCAAGATGCTGGCGCCCGCGCTGGAACGATAGCCGCCCGCGCAAATCACCACCGTCGCGCCTTCAGGATCGAACGCACCCAGCGTCTCTTCCAACCTGGCCAGTTTGATGTTGACGGTTTGTGGCGCGTGTCCGGATTCGTATTCACCCGGCTGGCGCACGTCAATCAATTGAAAGCCGCGCTTGGCGTCAATCCACTCTTTCAATTCATCCACGGTTATCTGAATTACGAAAGCGATGTTATATCCGGCCTGCTGCCAGCTTTGCACTCCGCCGTTCAAAAAACCTTTGACGTTTTCATGGCCTACGCGAGCCAGCCGCGTGGCGGCTTCGAGCACTTCGGCTTGATCGTCCGTGATGATGACAATTGCCGCGCCCAAAGGAATCAACATTCCGGCCCACGAAGCGAATTGACCGCCCAAACCAATGTTCAACGAACCCGGAACGTGACCGGCCCCGAAAGCCGTTGACGATCTGACATCCAGCAAAATCGCTCCCTGTTCGGTGAGCGCGCGAACTTCGGCAGGCGATAATTTTTCAGGATTAACGACTTCGGCCAACGGAGCGGCGCCGCCACGATTGATCTCGGCGTCTTTCGAGAAATAAGCCGGAGCTTCCGACAAGTCAGCCGTCATCATTTTGACAAAGGCGTCTTTCGTCATCGGCTGAAGCGCGTAATTGAATCGTCGCTGCTGGCCGATAGTCGAAGAAGTTTCTTTTGACATGTTCTTGCCGCACAAACTGCCAGCGCCGTGCGCCGGATAAACTTCGACGCCGTCATCCAGCTTGAGCAATTTTTGGTGCAGGCTGTCATACATCATCGCCGCCATTTGTGCCGGCGTGAAGCCTTTCGAGCCAACCAGATCAGGACGACCGACATCGCCTATGAAAAGCGTGTCGCCGGTCAAAACTTTTTTCGCAGCTTCCGGGTTGGCCGTGTCAGTCACCAAAATTGAAATGC
>JAGNMH010000589.1 GCA_017991275.1 Acidobacteriota bacterium | reverse complement strand
GGAATGCGCCATAAAAATCCAGGCAATGGCGTAGATGGCCACCGATCCCCGCCTGGGTAATTTCCGATGCGTTGCATATATAAAGCTCGTCACTCACTTGATCGAGCAACTTCTGTCCTTGTCTGAGCAAATAAACGTTACTGCTTGTCATGATTTTCTAAGTTGAATAGCGGAAGAATGACTGACCACTGGAATAAATTGTTGAGCCACCGCCCCGCGCAAAGCTTTTGCCAGCAGTTTGCGGTCGTCTGCTTGAATTGCGTCTTCGCCGAAAACAATCGTCGCCCGGAATTTTGACATCAACAGCAGCTTCAAAAAGTGCGGTGCAAAATCCATATCGCCCCACCAGCAAACCGCCACATGAGGGGGGGGGGCACTTGGTGGAGTCGCATAACTGATTGCCGCGTATGAAACCGGATAAGCCGCTCTGGCAGCAGGTTCCAGCAGGGCAGGGCTGAACGGCATTACACCTTCTCCCATCGTGCTGGTTCCTTCAGGGAACAAAATCACTCCCAGCCCAGTTGCCAGAGTTTTATCAATCAAGCCGATGACGCGCGGAATGTCCTGAAAATTCTTACGATCAATAAAGATGGTTCCGATACCGCTGGCCAGCCAGCCCATTCCCGGCCAGGCTGAAATTTCGCTTTTGGCTATGAAGGTGCATTCCAAATACCCAGCCAGCAGGATGATGTCCACGTAACTTAAATGATTGGCCACAAGAAAGAACGGAGGTTGTGGCGGTTGACCGACAATCTTGACTCGCATGCCAATAATTACTGCCAGCGATCTGGCCCAGCTTACATAAATAAATTTGCGAAACTTTCTTCGCGCAATGCTTTGAGCAGGAAGCAACATCTTGCCGATCAACCATGCCGATTGAACCAGCAAAGTGGCCGACAAAACAGCTACCAGACGTAATGCTGCGCGAAGAATTCTGAACATGATTTTTTAGCACCGCTCGCGTAAGTAAACGGCCTGTCTATAAATCTTCCGCTTGCTTAAGCACGCGATACTTTACCGTCAAACACCGAAAAACATTCGTTGAGTCTGTCTGTCCATTTCGAACAGATCGAAAAGCACAAAGAAATCTATGGTCTTGAATAAACGATCAATTGCAGGAGGCCCGCAAACTTTCACTCCTATACGAAGGTAAGACCGAAACAGTTTGGGCAGTTTGCTTTCAAACGTCGAAGTCACGACAAACTCTTCCGGGTAACATTCAAAGCCGCTTTTTGGCGGTACGAAGTAAGTTTGATGCAAATGGCCGTCGCGTTCCAATAACTCCATTGCCAGTTTTCCCTCGGCGGCATCCTGGCTGGTTAACGAACAACAGCCGAACAAAAAACGTTTGCGGTTGAAGGCAATGTAAGAAGCCAAACCTTTCCACAGTAGAAACAAAACCTGAGTGTTGCGATATTCTTTGGCGATGCAGGCCCGGCTCAATTCAACCGAATCTTCTAAAACTTCCAGCGGCAAATGCGAAAGGTCAAACTCCGTAGCCGAATAAAAACCCGTCGCCGCCGCAGCCATCGCTCCGGTTTGCAGTCTGTAAGTTCCAACCACTTTATTGGTTGCAGATTCGATTACCATCAAATGATGGCAAGCCAGATCGTATTCGTCCAAATCCTTCCCGGTTTGAAAAGACGATTCCAGTCCTTCGCCCAGTTCCAGGTTGAACACCTCAAAGCGCAGACGCTGCACTTCATCAAGTTCCTGGAGGCTGGATGCGAAACGGATCAGGTACCTGCCTTCGTTAATTTCACTGGGCGGCAGGCTGTCCCGAAAGCGCGGATATTCGTTCGTGTCGAGTAAAGGCAAAGTTCCCGCAAGCATGAAATCACCTCGTTTTTAATGAGTTTTTGGAATCAAGCTTACATCTTCGATCAACTTCAGTGATCAGGCGCGGCAAAGTATAGCCGCAAGCTGAAATGTCTTGAAAGTTGTGCGTCGTCGCTTGATTGCCATTCTTTCAAAGAACGGCAGGTAAACGTTTTGATTAACTTTTATATGTTTCGCAATTCATCCTCTATTCCCTCTGGCCCTGCCTTGAAAAGATTTCTTCAAGGGTGCGCATTCAGGAATATATGCAAGCGACTTTTGCATTAAGAGCACGTTGGTCGCAAGAAATTGGATTGGCGATTGAGACGGCAGAACGGCCAATAGAGAGCAAAAAGTATAACGAAATTATGAGTACAGCAACGAAAATCAGCAATTCGGAACACGACCACACTCATGGGCAAAACCGCTTTGCCGTGATTCCTGTGGCCGAGCGTTTGAACGCAGACACAGCGCGCGTGGGGCTTGGAGTGACCATGGCTTTTTTGGATTCCGGCTTTTATCCGCATCTGGATTTGACCGAACCTCGCAATCGCATCATCGCTTTTCACGATGTGACTGATCCAAAAGCCGGGCTTAGCTCCGACAACCAGCCCCAAAGCTGGGACTGGCATGGGACCCAAACTTCGGTGACGGCGGCGGGTAATGGCTTTTTATCCGATGGCGTTTATCGAGGGCTGGCTTCTGAAGCAATGGTCGCGTTGGTCAAAGTCAGTAATGACGGTCGCATCACTGATGAAAACATTGTGCGAGGTCTGGAATGGGTGATTGCCAACAAAGATCGTCTAAACATACGAGTTGTCAGCATGTCGCTGGGCGGCGATGCGGACGTTTCGTTCCGGGAAAGTCTGGTTGACGAAGCCGCCGAACGGGCAGTCCGCGCCGGTTTGACTCTGGTTGTTGCGGCTGGGAATTCTGGTTGCACAGACGATCATCGCCCGATTCCGCCGGCGAATTCGCCTTCGGTAATTACGGTTGGAGGTTACAACGACAACAACGAACTTGGTGCGCGCGAAGTTGACGCCTACTGCTCCAGTTTTGGCCCAACTGTGGATGGAATCATCAAACCGGAAATCGTGGCTCCGGCAATCTGGGTTGCCGCTCCGATATTACCGGCGACGGATGCTTATCGCCGGGCAGAGGCGCTTTCGATTATTGCTGCTGCGCCGGATTATAGGTTGCAAAAACTGACAGGTCATTTATGGCGCGAAGCTGCCTGGCCGCAATCAATGGCCGAGGCTTCGCCGGCTGAAATTCGCGAATTGGCCGAAGCCGGACTGAACGAAAGCAAGGTCGTGACGACACACTACCAGCACGTTGACGGAACTTCGTTCGCTGCGCCGATTGTTGCGTCTGTCGTCGCCCAGATGCTGGAAGCAAACCCGAAACTGAGCCCGGCGGCTGTCAAAAACATTTTGGTGGCGACTGCAGATCGTTCAGCCAACTTGTCGCTTCAACAGCAAGGTTATGGTGTGTTGAATGCTAGACGGGCTGTCGAAGCAGCAGCCGATGAAATTCATACTCATGAAGAATGCGACTTCAATGCGCCACGTATTGAAAACGGCAGACTGGTGTTTTGGTATCACAACGATTCGGCAACGAGTGTCGCTTTGGCCGGAGATTTCAACGAATGGAACCCTCAAGTCTCGTTTTTTACCAGACACCAAAGCGGGATGTGGTTGGCTGAAATCGCCTTGCTGACGTCTGGCAGCTATCAATACAAACTGGTTGTTGACGGCAAATGGCTGGACGACCCCAGCAACGGTTTGAAAGTAAATGACGAACACGGAGGTTTTAACTCCGTGTTGAACGTCACCGAATAACTTCAAAGCGGAGGGAATAAAATGGGCAGCTTCAATCCTTTTCTAGTGGACGAAATAGTTACTCAAACGGAAAAAAGCGAGAGCTATTTTGGCTTAATTACCGGTTCAGAAAATAACAAGACTGAGCTTCACGGATTTGAAATAACAATGTCGGGCAAGATCGCATTGCCTGAGTTACATCCGCAAAAAGAACTGGAAGCGAAACGGACAGCATGATGTTAAACGCATTAAAGCAACATTGGCCGGAATACTTAATGGAAGCGGCCGAGCTTGGAATTTTTATGATCTCGGCTTGTAGCTTTGGCGTACTTCTGGAATACGCTGGCTCTCCGGTTCATCAGGCAATAGCCGATCCGTTTTTGCGAAGAGTGCTGATGGGTTTGGCGATGGGGTTGACGGCAATCAGCATTGTCTATTCGCCGATTGGCAAGCGGTCAGGCGCGCATTTCAACCCGTCTGTAACACTGACATTTTGGCGGCTGAGGAAGATAGAAAGCTGGGATGCAGTCTTTTACATACTGGCGCAATTCATAGGCGGAATTTTGGGAGTGGCGCTTTCGTCGCTGGTTTTGAAAAACACATTGAGCGCGCCGTCGGTGAATTACGTGGCCACGTTACCCGGCAATTTTGGTGTCGGTGT
>JAGNMH010000588.1 GCA_017991275.1 Acidobacteriota bacterium | reverse complement strand
CGATGAAACCGCTGCCCAGACTGCTGCTGATTTTGTCGGCTATGTCGGTCATCGTGACAATGATCTTTGCCTGCCTCTATGCCTTCGGGCGATTTGCCGGAATTGAAACCGTCAGCATTCCGCTGATGGCTCAAATTCATGGCGTCAGCAATGCGCTGGGATTTGTGCTGTGCGGGTTGCTGGCGTGGGTGATCATCGAACTCCAATCAGCCAACCGCTGAAACAATGTTGCAATTTCACTGATGGGATTTAACAATCGCGCTCCAATTTCAAATTCGTCGGAGCAATCAGATGCCAGCTTCAATTATTTCCATAGCCGACCGCTTCCGTTCAATTCCAGTTGCCGATTTGACGAGCAACAAACACGTAACGAAGGCTTTTGAGTTTGTTGATTCATCTTCAGCGCGTTTCAACTCAGAATTGATTCGCGTCTGCGAAATTCCAGCGCCGCCATTCAAAGAGCACGAACGCGGACGCTATCTGGCTGCGCGGTTCAACGAACTCGGCCTGGACGACGTTCACACCGACAGCGAAGGCAACGTCATAGGTTTTTATCGCGGCGAACGCGAACAACCTTTGATCGTTTTGTCAGCTCATCTGGACACCGTGTTTCCTGAAGGCACAGATGTCACAGTCCGCCACGTCGGTTCGCGTATGTGCGCTCCGGGAATTGCCGACAACTGCGCCGGGCTGGCGGCGCTGACAGGTTTGATTCAGGCGATGAATGCCGGGCAGATCAAATTGCGCGGAACGATTGCGTTTGTGGCCACGGTTGGCGAGGAAGGCGAAGGCGATTTGCGCGGAGTCCGCCATTTGTTCAACGAAGGCAAACTGGCCAAACGAGTTTCTTCGTTCATTTCGTTCGATGGCCCCGGCGTGGATTTCATCACGCATCAGGCCCTGGGTTCGCGGCGGTATCGCATCCAGCTCGAAGGCCCAGGCGGTCACAGTTGGGGAGATTTCGGCGTAGTCAATCCGGTTCACGCGCTGGGCCGAGCCGTTGCCAGGTTGGCGGATTACCACGCGCCCGCTGATCCGCGCACGACTTACAGCATTGGCCGTATCGAAGGCGGCGAATCGGTCAACGTCATTCCGCAAACGGCTTCGATGGATGTGGATTTACGCTCGGCATCGGAAAGCGAGTTGTCGCGGTTGGAAGATTTTCTGCTGGCGGCACTGAATCGAGCGGTGATTGATGAAAACGTCATGCGTTCGGCTTCTGGCAAAAAGCTGAAAGCCGAGGTCAAACCGATTGGCAACCGTCCTTCCGGCGAAACTCCGCGCGAATCTTATCTGGTGCGAACCGCGGTGGAAGCTTCGCGCATATTGGGCGTCAATCCAATTTTGAACCGCGCCTCGACCGATTCAAACATTCCCATCAGCTTGGGAATTCCGGCCATCACCATAGGCGCAGGCGGCAGATCAAACGACTCTCACCGGTTGAGCGAGTGGTTCGACCCCACAGGCCGAGAACTTGGTTACAAGCGAGCGTTGTTGTTGGCGCTTGGTTTGGCTGGCGTTGTTTAAGCCAGAATCTGTTTGACCACTTCGCCGTGAACATCAGTCAATCGGTAATAACGCCCTTGAAATTTGAACGTCAGCCGGGTGTGGTCAATGCCCAGACATTGCAGAATCGTCGCGTTCAAATCGTGAACGTGAACCGGGTCGCGGGCAATGTTGTAGCTGAAATCGTCCGTTTCTCCCACCGTCACCCCGGGCTTGATGCCTCCGCCAGCCATCCAAATCGTGAAGCAACGCGGATGATGATCGCGTCCATAATCGTCAGCAGTCAGTTTGCCTTGCGAATAAACAGTTCGGCCAAACTCTCCGCCCCAAATGACCAGCGTGTCGTCCAGCATTCCGCGTTGTTTCAAATCCCGAATCAACGCAGCCGAAGGCTGATCGGTGTCTTCGGTTTGCTTCTTAATATTTTTCGGCAAGGTTCCGTGCTGATCCCATCCACGATGGAACAACTGAATGAAGCGGACTCCGCGTTCGGCCAGCCGCCTTGCTTGAATGCAGTTGTAAGCGAACGTGCCGGGTTTGCGAGCGTCGGGGCCGTAAGTTTCCAGCACAGTGTCTGATTCTTTCGACAGGTCGGTCAGTTCCGGCACCGAGGTTTGCATTCGATAGGCCATCTCGTACTGCGCTATGCGCGCCTGAATTTCAGGATCGCCGTATTCCTTGGCGTTAAGCTGATTCATCTCCGCCAGATCGTCCAGAAACTTGCGGCGAACTTCTTTGTTGATGCCGGGCGGATTCGACAAATATAAAACGGGGTCGGCGCCGTTATGGAACTTCACACCTTGGAACTGCGAAGGCAAAAAGCCGCTGCCCCACAACCGATCATAAAGCGGTTGATCTCCACCATTTCTGCCAACTGAAACCAGCACGACAAACGCGGGCAAGTCTTTATTTTCGCTGCCCAATCCATAAGCCAGCCACGAACCAAGGCTCGGTCGCCCGGCAAGTTGAAAACCCGTCAGCGCAAAAGTCTGCGCCGGATCGTGATTGATTTGCTCCGTGTGCATGGACTTGATGAAGCTGATGTCATCGGCAATCTTCGCTGTATGCGGTAGCAATTCGCTCAACCACGCGCCTGACTTTCCATGCTGAGCGAATTTGTAAAGTGACGGCGCGGTCGGAAAGTTGGTCTGGTACGCAGTCATTCCGGTCAACCGCTGCCCCTGGCGAATCGAATCCGGCAGGTTCTGCGCACGAAATTTTTCCAGACCGGGTTTGGCGTCAAACAGTTCCAGTTGCGATGGGCCTCCCGCCTGAAACAGAAAGATCACGCGCTTGGCTTTTGGCGCGAAGTGCGGGACTTCGGGCAAACCACCGGTTTTCTCTTCAGCAAAACCGCTTTCGCCCAACAGCGAGGCCAAGGCCGCTGTTCCCAGCCCCAAGCCACAGCGGCTGAAAAACGAGCGCCGCGTCAGTGTTAATTGAAGTTCGTTGAGTGGGTTCATAAATTCTCTCAAAATCGTTTCATTTCATGCAAAACTGACAACTTCGACCGATAAACGTTCCTTGACTGAATGTTCAGCTTTCAGCATTTCATCTATTCGATCCAAAACTGTCGCGTGGAAATAACGTTCGCCACATTCGCTGCAAACTTCGGCCTCAACATTCTCGACAAAATAAAGCTTGCCTTCCAGCCAATGCTGCTTTCTGACTTTTCGTTTGACGGTTTGTCCGCCACAAAATTCACAAGTCATAATTCCTCCGTTAAAGCGTAAACAGTGATTATCAGCAGATTGCTGTCCTCCTTGAAGCGGCAAATCACCTGCATCATTCGTCCATCCCTTGCCGCCCCTTCAACTCTATACCGCGTGCCGCGCTCATCGTCAGTCAGCTTCTTTTCGATCTCGCCTTTGAAAATGGCATTCTCTACGTCAGCACGTTCAAACCCATCATTCGCCATCTCCTCTTCGGCATGGGATGAAAGGTAATAAGCCCGATCTATGATTTTCTGACGGATTTTTGAATGCTCGCCATTTTACCTCCCCCATCATTCGCCTCTAGCTTCAATTTTCAAAAAGTCGCAATCGGATTGAGCGGCGAGCCGGTTCCGCCTTTAATAGGAATGGGAGCAGCAGTCAGTAGAAACTCCCACCGTTTTCTTTTTGCTGTAGCTTCGCCAAGCGGTTCCAGATCGCAGTTGTCGAAAATATGCACGCCGAGCGCGACCAGCGTCAGCGAATGGATCGGGTGGCTGAAACCTTCGATCCCTGACGGCAAAACATCGCTGGCGGCATCGCTGCCCAAAATCGCCACGTCGCGAGCTTTCAACCATCGCGCACAGGAAGCATGCAACCCGGCGGCTCCATCTTTATCAACGTCCCACGGGCCTTTGGCGGCTCGGCGCGACCAGCGCCCGGTGCGAATGAACACGGCATCGCCTGCCATAACTTTGACCCCGGCCTTCTTTTCCCAGGCTTCCAAATCTTCCGGGTAAATGGCGGTTCCCGGTTCCAGATACGGCACGCCTTTCAACGCAGCCATGTCCATCAGAATGCCGCGAGTAAAAATGCCGGTTTGCAAATTCGTGATCGCCAGCTTTTCCGCGCCTTTGGCGGTGACTTCCTGCTGAGAAAATCCGTTGTACATCTTTCCCTGATAAAAGATGTGACAGAGCGAATCCATGTGCGTGTGCTGATAACCGTGAAAGAGAATCGAAAAAGTGTCCACGCTGAATTGCCCAGGGTTGTTTGAACCGGTCAAAGTCATTGTGTGTTTGTATGGGTCAGGATTATCGGCTTCGCGCTCGTCGTTTGTTTCGCGAGCCAGCGAAACAGGAACG
>JAGNMH010000587.1 GCA_017991275.1 Acidobacteriota bacterium | reverse complement strand
TTCTTCGTCAATTTTCTGATGCTCCGGCGTGTCTTCTCGGTCGGTGTAAAGCTCAGCCAGAACGAACTTTTCCAACTCTTTTTTCACTGCCGGATCGGGAAACATGTTCTTTTCCATCCAGCGGCAGTTTGTGCAGGTGACTCCAGTGAAGTTCAGGAACGCCGGGCGGTTTTCGGTTTTGGCTTTTTGCAAAGTTTCGTCGAAAGTTTCGTGCCATTTGGCTTCGGCGGCATTGCTGCCAGAACGGTTCAAGGCAAAATCTTTAGCCGATGAAGGCGGCAACCAGGCGTCGAATTCTCCCAAGCTTCCGCCAAACAATCCGGTCAGCAAGTAAAAAGCCAAGCCCAGAAAGAACGTCGCCATCAGCATTCTGAAAACTCCCAGTCTTTCGACCGGCGAGTCGTGCGGCAATTGAATCTTTCCCAACAGATAAAGCGCCGCTGCCAAAGCAATGGCAATCCAGGCAGACAACACCAGCGGGCGAGAAATCGTTTGCCAACCCCAAACCAGATCAACGTTGCTCAGGAATTTGAACGCCGCGCCAAGCTCCAAAAAACCCATGACGACTTTGACGGAGTTCAACCAGCCGCCGGATTTCGGCAGGCTTTGCAGCCATTGCGGAAACAGAGCGAACAGGAAAAACGGCAACGCGAAAGCCGTCGCAAACGCGACCATTCCGATTACAGCCCAAAACCAATCGCCTTGGGTGGCGTAAATTAAAACTGTTCCGACAAAGGCCGTCGTGCAGGTGAATGAAGTCAGAGTGAAAGTGATGCCCATCAAAATCGTGGCGAAAGTTTGGCTGCCTCCACCGCTGTCTGCCTGTTTATTGAGTTTGTTGACCAACCCGGACGGAACCTGAATTTCAAACATCCCGAACAGGTTCAGCGCGAAGACAACGAACAGCGCGGTCAGAAACAAATTCATCCACGGATTAGCCGCAAACTTGGTCAACCCCGTCGGCCCTGCAATCACCGCCAAAGCCAATCCCAGCACCGTGTAAGTCAGAATGATTCCCAGCGAAAAAAAGGAAGCCTGTCCGACGGCTTGTCCGCTGGTGCGTTTTTCGCGCTTGGTAAAAAACGAAACCGTGATCGGAATCATTGGGAACACGCAGGGAGTCAGCAACGCCAGCAAGCCTTGAAGAACGGCAAACCAGATGAAGCCGAACAGGCCGCGATTTTTCAATGCTTTAGCCTGATCTTCGTCAGCGCCGGTTGTGGCCGCTGGCGGATTTGTGCCTATGGCTGCGCCGGTTGGCGTTTCTGGCGTTGGCGAAGCTTCGGGGGTTGCGGATGGCGAAGTCTGTGGCGATGGCGAGGCTTCTGGCGTCGGCGAAGCCGTTAGTTTTGCGTTGGCGGCAACAATTGCCACATCAACTTCCAGTGGTTTTGTTCGCGGAGGCAAACATTCGTGGTCGTTGCAAACCTGGAAATAAAACTTGACCGTCAGCTTCTGGTTGCCGACAGGCGCGTCCCCTGAAACTTTGATTGGCAAGCTAAAGACGGCCTCGTTTTCAAATGTTTCGGTCATAAATGGCGGCTGACCAGGGATGGAAAAGTTAGGGTCGGCGGCGACTTTCGGTTTGGGTTGAGTCGCCTTGCCGTCGGCTTTGAAAGGCCCGGTTTCGTCAATCGTGACGCGCGTAGGACGCGGCCCGCCCGACGGTTGTGTCAACGAATACAAATGCCAGCCCGGATCAATCTTTGCCGTGATTGTCACTTTTGCAGTTTGACCGGCTTTGGCCGGATTCGGATCAAGCTTGGCCGACAGGTTTATCGGATTTTGAAGCTGAGCCGACGCTGTAACCGCCAAACAACAAATCACAACGAACGCAGCCAGAGCGTTTTGCCTGAATTGACCGGAGCGAACCATAAACGACCTCACAAAAGTTTTAAGATGAATTGCCGAAGTGAATTGTACCTGACCATTCGGATGAAGTTTGTTAGTCAAGTGACGAAGAGAGTACCCCGAACGCAAAAACGCGGCAACCAACCTATGACAGGTTGCCGCGTCTGCTCTGGACGATTTCAACAGATTCGCTACGACTTTTTAGCTCGTTCGACCATTCCCTTGAACCGGGCTTTCATTATCTCAACTCGCTGAACGCCATTTGGGTGATCGGCAACCAGTTTTTCCAGGTTGATCAGGTACTGCGGTCCAAAAAATTGGCGCAACTCCGGGACGAAATCTCCGATCTTGGCCCAGATGGCAAAGAATTCGCCATTGGTGTTGTAAAACAGTTCTTTATCGATCGAACCAAGGTTGACCATTGCCGCCACCATATCCCAATAGGTTGTCACCTGGCGAAAGTATGCGTTTTGCTGAGCAGTTTCAGGATTGCTGAATAAAGCTTTCACGTCAGCTGCATTCTGCGGGAAAAACTCCATGAACATAAAGTTGCGCGCTTTTCGCAAGGTTTCTTCTCGGCGCAGGTCGTAAAGCTTGATAATCAAATCAGCGTCTTGTGCTGTTGCCATTGGTCTGCTCCTTCTCCAAATTGATATTTGAAATCACAGGTTGATGTAATTCGGACCGCCTCCGCCTTCCGGCGTTACCCAGTCAATTATCTGGTAAGGGTCCATGATGTCGCAGGTCTTGCAGTGAACGCAGTTTGAAAAATTGATCTTCGGACGCCGACCACCTTCGACTTCTTCGGGTTCGTAAACCGCCGCCGGGCAGAAATACTGGCAGGGATTGCCGTATTCGACCGTGCAGCGTTCGATGCAAATGTTGGTGTCCAGCACTTTCAAATGCGGCGGCTGGTCTTCGTCGTGTTCGGTGCCAGAGCGGAACACGTCCGAAACTTTTTCAAACGTCAATTTGTTGTCGCATTTGGCAGGTTCGGCTTGGATAAATTCGCCAGCCTGTTTCGGCAAGCGGTTGAAGTAATGCAGCTTTTTCATGTGCTCGTGGCCCGCTTCGACTTGAATGTCGCCGAACAGTCCAAAGCCTTTGGTTGGAACTTGAAATCCGCTTTCGATCAAGCCCCAGATGCGACCGTGACGAAATGCCTGATGGAAGTTGCGGACTTCGTGCAGTTCTTTTTGGATATAGCTGTCTTTGATCTTGGCTTCAAAAGCTTTTAGCTGCGCTTCGTCGAATCGGTCAGCAACCAGCGCGTCAAAGATTGTTTCCGCCGCCAGCATGCCTGACTTCATGGCCATGTGAATGCCTTTCAGCTTTTGCGAATTCAGGAAGCTGGCCGAATCGCCGATGATCAAAAATCCGTCGCCGTAAAACTTCGGCTGAGACAGCAAACCGCCTTCGGGAATGGTCTTCGCGCCGTAATGCAGCATCTTGCCGCCTTCCAGCATTGCCGCAATCGCCGGATGCTGTTTGAATTCGTTGAACAACCGATGCGGGTCGGTGAACGGGTCTTGGTAATCCAGGCCGACGACCAGACCTATGTCCAGTAAATCGTTCTGCATTCCGTAAACGAAGCCTCCGCCGAAAACATCGTTCGGCAGCGGATAACCCAGCGTGTGCATGACGAAACCGGGCTTGACTCGGCCTTTTGGCAGTTCCCAAATCTCTTTGACGCCGCAGGCATAAACCTGCGGATTCTTGCCTTCGTCCAAGTTCAACTTTTCGACCAGCTTTTTGGTCAACGACCCGCGCGAGCCTTCGCCGAGCACAGTGACTTTGGCGAAGATGTCCGCGCCGGGTTGGAAATTGTCTTTCGGTTCGCCGTCTTTACCGATGCCTTTGTCGCCTGTGCGAACGCCAATGACTTTGCCTGCGTCGTCATAAAGTAACGCCGCGCCGGGAAATTCCGGGATCAACATTACGTCCGATTCTTCGACAATCGGCGCCAGCCAGCGAATCAGCTTGTTCAAACTGACCACGTATTTGCCGTGATTGTTCAGCGGAGGCGGGATGATCGGCGATTTGATCTTGCGCGTTTTTGTCAGATAGGAAACGTCTTCTTCGGTGACTTCCGATTCCACCGGAGCGCCGCGGTCTTTCAGATTTGGCCAATCCGGCAACAACTCCGTCAGAGGACGCGCGTCCATCACCGCGCCCGAAATTATGTGCGAACCGACTTCGCGACCTTTTTCGATGACGGCAATCGTCAATTCGCCTAGAGCGTTATTGTGCTCTTCGTTGTGCTTGTTGATTAGCTGACGTAGGCGCAAAGCTCCGGCCAGCGAAGCCGGGCCAGCGCCGACAAACAGTACGTCAACTTCTAAAGTGTCGCGTTCGATGGTTTCCATAATTTTGGGGAGTTAGGCTGCATGTAAAACGGCTCGTTCAATTTCCGGTGCGAAGCTGACTAAAACGAAATTACTCGCCGGATAAAGAT
>JAGNMH010000586.1 GCA_017991275.1 Acidobacteriota bacterium | reverse complement strand
TTGGGACTGGACGTTTCCGATCAACAAACCTTTGTGGACAAGTTCGTACGTCATGTTTACCGGAGGGCTGGCATTGCAACTGCTGGCGTTGTGTTACTGGGCGATTGACTTGAAAGGTTTTCGGCGCTGGGCACAGCCGTTCGTGGTTTTCGGTGTCAACGCTCTGGCGCTGTATGTGTTGTCCAGCCTGATGTTCAAGGTGCTGGTGTTCGTCAAAGCGACAAAACTTGACGGCACTCCCGGGACGTTGCGCGATTGGATTTACGAACACGGCTTTGCCACGTGGTTGTCGCCGATTAACGCTTCGCTGGCGTTTGCGCTTTGTTATGTGGGGCTGTGGTGGCTGTTGATGCTGATGCTTTATCGGCGCAGGATTTTCATCAAAGTGTAGCTCAGTTCAGAGTTCGCGCTTCAGCGTGTAAAGGCGCGCTGAAGCGCGAACTCTGAACTTCAATTTTTATATGAAAAAAATAGCGATGCAGTATTGGAAAGGTTTCGTCGTTGGTTTGGTAATCATCGTTTGTGCGTTGTCGCTGGTTGAGGATCGTTCCCAAGCCAAGCCGTCAGAGCCACGCAGTTACGATTGCCAGCGAACTTCTGGCGCCATCAACATTGACGGCAAGTTGGACGATCCCGCTTGGCGCAAAGCCAAATGGACTGACTACTTCGTTGACATCGAAGGCGACGCGAAACCTATTCCGGCTTATAAAACTCGGGTCAAGATGCTGTGGGACGACGATAATTTTTACTTCGCGGCTGAACTGACGGAGCCTCATGTTTGGGGGACTCTGACCAAGCGCGATTCGGTGATCTTTCACGACAATGATTTCGAAGTCTTCATTGACCCCGAAGGCGACACGCTGAATTATTACGAAATTGAGATCAACGCGCTGAACACCGTCTGGGATTTGCAGCTCGACAAGCCCTATCGCCACGGAGGCAAAGCCAACGACGGTTGGAATGCGACAGGAATGAAAACGGCAATTTCAGTCGCAGGTACGATCAACAATCCCAAAGATAAGGATCGAGGCTGGTCGGTTGAGATGGCTCTGCCGTGGAAAGACCTGACCGGCAGCCCGCGCGCCATCGGAGCGCCGAAAGCTGGCGACCGCTGGCGAGTGAACTTTTCCAGAGTCGAATGGCAGCACACAATCGCCGACGGAAAATACCGCAAAGTCCCCGGTCGCCCCGAAGACAACTGGGTCTGGTCGCCACAGGGAGTCATCAACATGCACGTTCCTGAAAAATGGGGCTACGTGCAGTTCGCGGGAAAATGAAGTCTATGCCAGTCAAGACAGGGCGTTCCTGGCATTTCTTGCCTGCCTTTTGGGCATAAGGTATCCTCCGCGCCGTTAATAGATGCTCTAACAATCCCCTATCAACAAAGGACACCACGAATGAATGTTATACCGAGTGAAGGTTACAGCATCACTCTGCGTTTGAGACTGTCGAACCGCCCAGGGATGCTTGGGCACGTCACGTCCGCCATCGGTGAAGCCGGTGGAAACATTGGCGCAATAGACATTGTCGAAGTCGGCGCTCATCACCTGATACGCGACATTACCGTCGCCGCTGGTGACGACGAACACGCCGAAAGCATTGCCAAGACAGTTGGCGAAGTTGACGGCGTCACAGTCATCAACGTTTCTGATCGCACCTTTTTGCGCCACATCGGCGGCAAAATTGAAATCACCAACAAACGTCCGCTGCAAAACCGCTCAGACCTTTCAATCGCCTACACGCCCGGAGTAGCCCGCGTCTGCATGGCCATACACAAAGACCCTGAAAAAGTTTACAACCTGACCATCAAACGCAATTGCATAGCCGTCGTCACAGACGGCACTGCGGTTTTGGGTTTGGGCGACATAGGCCCGGCGGCGGCTTTACCGGTGATGGAAGGCAAGGCGATGCTGTTCAAGGAATTCGCCCAGATTGACGCCTTCCCAATTTGTCTGGATACCAAAGACGCCGACGAAATAGTCCGCACCGTCAAAGCGATTGCCCCGGTTTTCGGCGGCATCAATCTGGAAGACATCGCTTCGCCACGTTGTTTTGAAATCGAGCAGCGGTTGAAGCGCGAACTGGACATTCCGGTTTTCCACGACGATCAGCACGGAACCGCCGTCGTAGTAATGGCTGCGCTGATCAACGCCTTGAAAATCGTCGGCAAGAAAATCGAAGACATTAAAATTGTAGTCGTCGGCGTAGGCGCAGCAGGAACCGCCTGCACCAAGATTTTGCTCAGCGCCGGAGCGCGTAACGTTGTCGGTTGCGACATTCACGGAGCCGTTTATCGCGGACGCACCGAAGGCATGAATGAAGCCGTCGAATGGTACGCCCAGCACACAAACCACGATAACCTGAAAGGTTCACTGGCCGATGTGATCGAAGGCGCAGATTTGTTTCTGGGACTGTCAGGGCCGGGTGTTCTAAAAGTCGAAATGCTGCAAAAAATGAACCGCGACCCGATTGTCTTTGCGCTGGCCAATCCCATGCCGGAGATCATGCCCGAAGAGGCCTGGCCGTTCGTCAAAGTCATGGCCACGGGACGTTCCGATTACCCCAACCAGATTAACAACGTGCTGTGTTTTCCCGGAATTTTCCGTGGCGCGCTGGATTGCCGCGCTTCCGACATTAACGAAGAAATGAAGATGGCCGCCGCCCAGGCAATTGCTTCGGTCATCGGCCCTGACGAACTTCATCCCGAATACATTATCCCGTCGGTCTTCAATCGGCAGGTCGCTCCTCTGGTGGCCAAAGCCGTCGAAGAGGCTGCTCGCCTTTCGGGAGTTGCTCGCCGCGAAAGCAACTTAACTGCACAAAATTTTTGAGAATAAGTCCCAAATGCAAAATCCACCCCTACTTTCTATCCTGATGCCCGTTTACAACGAGGCTGCAACCATTCATGAAATCATCTCTCGCGTCGAAGCCGTCAATCTGGGCGATGTGCGAAAAGAGCTGATCATTGTTGACGACAGTTCAAAAGATGGAACCCGCGAAATGCTGAAGACGCTGGCCGAAACTTCTCAGCACAAGATTTACTTTCACGGCCACAACATGGGCAAAGGCGCTGCTCTGCGAACGGCGCTGACTTATGCCGAAGGCGACATCATCCTGATTCAGGACGCCGACCTGGAATACGATCCGGCTGAATACGCGCAGTTGATCAAACCGATTCTGGAAGGCCGGGCCGACGTTGTTTACGGTTCGCGGTTGACTGGCGGCAAGGTCTCGCGGGCGTTCAATTTCTGGCACTATCTGGGCAACAAGATGCTGACGTTGGTGACCAACATTCTTTACAACGCGATCCTGACCGACATGGAAACCTGTTACAAAGTCTTCCGTGCCGACGTGATAAAAAACTTCCAGATCAAATCCAACAAGTTCGACTTCGAGCCGGAAATCACCGCCAAGATTCTGAAGCGCAAATACAAGCTTTACGAAATGCCGATTTCCTATTACGGACGCGATTTCGACGAAGGCAAAAAAATTACCTGGCGCGACGGCTTCGCGGCAATCTGGGCGCTGGTCAAGTATCGGTTTGTGGATTAAGGGAGGCCGCAGATGTTCAGGCTGACAATTACCATTCTGGCTCTGGCTTTGCTGACGGTTGTGGCTGTTGCACAGTCGGCCAAACGTCCGCTCAAAACTATCAAAACCGTAAGGCTGCACATTGACGGTTTCACCAAAAGCAAAAGCGGCGCGGTCTGAATGGCCTGACCGGAAAAGGTCAAACAGGCTCTGGAAGAGCTTGCCGCTGTTCTCAAAATTGAAATGCTGCTCGACCGCGATGAATTCGTCGTCAGCTTCGATCCGTCAAAAACCACCGAAGCAAAGCTGATCGCCAAAATCAAAGAAGCCGGTTACGCCGCCCAAGTCGTTGACGCCAAAACTGCCAATGCTGCCGCGAAGCTGGCATCGCTGCCATCGGGTTCTGTTTTGATTGATGAAGCTTTGGCCAAAGCCAAGCTTGAAAACAAACCTCTGGTGTTGGAATTCACCGCCGAATGGTGCGCTCCGTGCAAGCAGATGGAGAGGACTACGCTGGTGGATTCGCGCGTAGTTGAATTGTTGAAGCAAGTCGTCTTCGTCCGCATTGACACTGATCAGCAACCGGAAATCGCCGAACGGCTTGGCGTAGTCGGTTTGCCTGATATTCGATTCGCCGCCACAGATGGCCGCCTGCTCAGGCAACTGCGCGGGTTTCAAACTGCTGAATCGTTTGCCGCCGCGCTCGATCAATTGATTCGACAAAATCAGGCTAAGTGAGGAGCAATGACTGAAACTAAAACCCCAAGGCATTTTTCGCC
>JAGNMH010000585.1 GCA_017991275.1 Acidobacteriota bacterium | reverse complement strand
GCCCATGACCTGGTCTATTGAGCAGGCAAAGATGGTTGTCAAAAAGATTCAGGAAACCAAGGTCAAAATGCAGGTTGGCGTGCAAGGGCTTTCGGATGATTCTTACGAAGTGGCCAACCGAATGATAAAAGAAGGCAAAATCGGTCGTCCGATTCAGGCTCAAATTGATTATTCGCGCAATCACAAAGGCGATTTTATGATCATGGGCGATGCTGAAAATCCCGATAACGACGTTAAACCCGGCGTCAATCTGGATTGGAATGCATTTCTGGGTTCGGCGCCGAAACGCCCGTTTGACCCTCAGCGATTTCTGCAATGGCGCAGGTATTGGGATTATTCAAGCGGCATTGCCACTGATTTGTTTGTGCATCGTATCACGCGAATCATCCGCGCTCTGGATTTGAAATTCCCCGAGCGGGCAGTAGCTGTGGGCGGTAAATGGGAGTTCCGCGACAGCGTGGCGGAAATTCCGGATACCTTCAACATGATGCTGGATTATCCTGAAGGTTTGACGGTCATCGCCGTTTCTTCAATGGCAAACGCCGAACCGATTCCGCACGTCATTCGCGGCCACGAAGCCACATTGGAATTCACCCGCGAAGGCTTCATCATTCGCCCCGAAGGCCGGATGAACAGAGCAGGCGACAAGGAAATCATCACTCACAAAAAAACCGGCGGCGAAGACATTCTGCTGCATCATCGCAATCTGCAGGACGCAATTCGCAATGGAGCCGCCATCAAAACTGATGTGATGACCGGCTATTACGGCGTTGTTGCTGTCGGCATGGCTACTGAAGCATTCCGCAAAAACAAATACATTAAATGGGATCCCAGACGCGAACGGACTTACAAGGCTTAAACTTCAGACCTCGCCTTTGATCTCAATTGCGACAGATTCCGAAGCAACTCCGTTGAAGATCAACTTAAGCAATGACTCACCGGCTTTGGTTCCGGCGGGAAGTTGAGCGTCAACCTGGTAACTGGCTATGTCGGTTACAAACCCAACAAAAGTCGGTGAGATCAAATGCTCGCCGACTTTTACTTTCACGTTGTCGCAATTCGCCGCGTCGTTTAGGCCTTCGACAAACAAACGCAACAAAGATTTCGGCCCGCTGACATGAATCTCAGCCTGATAATCAAACCCGTTTCTGACTGTGACGATTTTCGGCGCGGCAGGTCTGGCTTCAACTAATTCAACATCATATCCCGGTGAAACCTCGCCACCTTCAAACTCAATTCTTACGGCGACATTGCCGCTGACAGTTCCAGTCGGAATGTGAGCTTCAATATAAGTCAGTTGATCGAACGACTGGCCGAACAGTCGCTGTAACTCTTCGTCAAAATGCGGTCTAGGTCTTCCGACATAACGCGGCGTGATGGCATTGCCTGCTAAACCGACTTTCAAGTTATTCGCATCAACCGCTTCCCTGTCCAACCCGGAAACCACCAGCGACAGCCAGGCGTCATCGCCTCCAATCGGAATCTCTCTAATCGCCGCGTTGTCAGCCCGGGCGTGAAACTCAATGCCACAATTCCCCTTCCCGTCCTCTTCGTGTGCATTTGTGGGAGAAAAATTCTTCAATGGTTTTCGCATCATCGTCCAGCAGAACATCGTGTCGCCGCCGTAAACGCTGATGAGTTGCGCGCCAAGCTCCCTCGCCAAATTGCGAGCTTCAGCTTCGGTGAAAGTCGCGCCCGCCCAGGTGTTCTTTTCGGCTTCGGCGTAACTTTCGGCTTCGACTCCGTTGGTGTGAACGCGGACGATGCCACCGGGTTTGACGACTCGATAAGCTTCACGAATGTTCGATTCAATCACCGATTTGTCTGGCACGTGCTGAAAAACATAGGCCGAAAACGCCACGTCGAAATAATCATCCGGCAAAGCGACGAAATCCACTCCGCTGGTTTCGTGCAGGTGAACGTTAGACAAATGGCCAAGCCGCTGGCCCGCCTGCCGAATCATTTCACCGGAAACGTCTGTCGAATGAACTTCGCCAAAGATGCTGGTGAGATGTTTGGTCATGCGCCCGATGCCGCAACCGATTTCCAAAAATTTCAGTTCACGAGGATCGCGCCCGCCGGTCAGCAAAACCAGTTCCGGCAAAATCAGGGCGTCAATTTCGCTCAACCCTGTCGCGTCAAATTCATCTTCGGTTTGATCCAAACGGACGGTGTTGATGAACCACTTGGAATTTTCCTCGGCGCGTTGATTCCAATCGCGTTTCATGACTTCGGCAAAATCGCTTGCTGCCTTCTCTTGGACGGTTTGACTACTCATTCTCTTTCTTGAATCCTTCTCGCGTTTGATCTTTTCGGAGGTATCAATGTCAAAATTCAAACTCATTTGCTTTGCGCTGATTATCGCGTCAATTTCTTTTACGGCTCAGGCACAAACCAAAACCGGTGACGCGCGCAGCACAACACAAAGTTTCTTTTCCTTGCTCAAAGCGCAGAAGTACGTAGAGCTTCACGATTTTCTGCCGTTGCAGCTTCAGAAACAAACTACGCGAGAGCAACTGGCTGAAAGTCTGAAACGGCTGGATCAATTCCTGACCATTCAGCGAATGGAAATCAACCGAGTCCAACAACGAGGAGATTACGCCGTCGTTGATACCACGATTTATGGAAGCCTGAAACGGACAATGAATATGAACGGCGAGGAAGTGAAGGAAGGCCGGGTTTCAGTCCAACAATACCTGCTGAAAGAACAAGGCCGATGGCGAATCACCACAGCCGACAACCGCACACGCGATTTCTTTCTGAAGAGCAATCCCGAATTCAAGCAGCAGTTCCAGCTTACTCAACCGCAATTTGCCCTGAAGCAAGGCGGCAAGTGGACAGCTTTGGGGAAATGATGAAGTAGGAATGATGAATGATGAAGTCACTTGATTCATCATTTATCATTCCTACTTCAGACTTCACCTCATTCCGCCGACTGTTTGCTGCCAATTCAAAGTTCGCTTTAACACACCCAGGCGAGCGCGTTGGCCTTCGTCCAGTAACTCTTCCAATTGATCTGTGATGCAGGTCAACAGTTGAAAAGCAAAATCTCCGGCGTGGGTTGTGACGTGAGCGTAATACCCAAGCTGCACCGTTTCGTTTTTGGCGAGATGAAACTGACGCACTTCGTCGTCGGTCATTGCCTCAACCTGAGAATTTATCGGCAACACGGAGCGCGGCACTCCCTGATGAACTCCGCGCTCGTCTTTCCACCCCAGCAGCAATACCCCGATCATCACGCCTTGCTCGTTCAGATAATCGGGACTGAAGACCGAATTCAAATCCGGCGGAGTCGAAAGCCGTGGGCCGTAATTGCCGAATTCAGGATTGATAAGCTGAGAGTTGTAAATCACGCCGACTACTTCGCCGCTGCCGACTGCAATTTTGACAAACTGCGCGAAGCCGTAATCTTCCGCTTTCGGCGCTTCGCCGGTTTCAAACGGATCCAGAATCCGCGCGGCGTAATCCACGTGCGAATTCGATTTGACGATTTTTGCTATGAGCATTCGATTCAACCTTTCGTGTCATTCGATTTCAACTGATCGAATAACCAGGATTTGGCAAACGTCCAATCTCGTTTGATGGTGGAAATGTTCACGCCCAAAACTTCGGCGACCTCTTCCAATGACAGCCCTCCGAAATAGCGCAACAACACAACGCGGGCAGCGCGACGATCAATTACTTCCAACCGCTGCAAAGCTTCATCAAGCGCGGTAATTTCAATATCCACCGGGCCATTCGGAGACGGTTTGTCGCTGACTGAATCATCCAACGCGACGGAAACATGATTGCCTTTGCCGCGTTTGCGAGCCTGATCCACCAATGTGTTTCTGACTTGCTGGGCAATGACGGCAAAGAAATGCGCTCGGTTTTGCCAATCCACAGGCGTGTCAGAACCGAAAACGCGCAAGTAAACTTCGTTGACCAACTCCGTCGCCTGCATCCCGCCCGACTTCCAGGCGCGCAAACGACTGGAAGCAATGCGTTTCAACTCCGGGTAAACGTGATCCAACAATTCGGCTTCGGCGCTTTCATCCCCTGCCCGAACACGCTTTAATAACTTCGTGATTTCAACCGCAGTTTCCATAGTTTTCGCAGTCCAAAATTTTTCTGTGTTTCGTGAGCCAAAATTCTTTTCAGGTACGCTTTATCCGGTGTACTCAGAAATCCGTTCGATTTTGTCACCCAAAACTAACTCTATCAGGAGGCTAAAATGAAACCGACCCTTCAATTTGTTTTTAACCTGCTTTGCCTGCTGTTATTTGCCGCCACCATCCAGGCCCAAACCGAGGATCAGGTCAGAGACGTTCAGAAAATTTACAAAGACGCCAAAGC
>JAGNMH010000584.1 GCA_017991275.1 Acidobacteriota bacterium | reverse complement strand
GGTAACTTCCGGTTTGACAGCGGCCAGCTTTTCCAACAAAGGCAAAGCCCCAATCAAATTGTTTTCCTGGACGAGCTGGAATGCGCGTTGACGGTCGGAATCATAACTGCCCTGAGCCGATGCGAATGAAACGGTCAACGCCAGCAACAAGACAACAAAAAATTTGGCAACAAGAGTTTTCACAGGTTTCCTCCGGCTGAAAATGAAATTTGAAAATTGGGGACTGCAAAATTTGCGGGTGGGGCGCGACAAAATAACACAAAAGGCGCGGTAATCTTCATTGATTGCCGCGCCTTTTGCCTGAGCGTTAAAAACGAAACTAACGCGAGGCAGTGGCTCCGCCAGGTTTCAGCCACTGATCGAACCAGTCGAGAACGGTCTTATACCAAAGCTCGCTGTTTTGCGGTTTCAGAACCCAGTGACCTTCGTCTGGGAAGTACAGCAATTTTGACGGAACGCCTTTGCGTTGCAGCGTTGAAAATAACTGAATGCCTTCGCCGACAGGCACGCGGTAATCCAGTTCGCCGTGAACAACCAAAGTCGGCGTTTTGAACTTCGCCGCGTGAAGATTCGGCGACCATTTTGTGTAAAGCTCCGGCTTGTCCCACGGAGTGCCTTTGAATTCCCATTCCTGAAACCAAAGCTCTTCGGTGGCATACATGCTAACCGCGTTGAAAATACCCGCGTGTGAAACAAAGGCTTTGAACCGATCTGTGTGTCCCATCATCCAGTTCACCATATATCCGCCGTAAGAACCGCCAGCCGCTCCGATGCGCGCAGGATCAACGTAACCTTGATTGACGACGTAATCCACGCCGCGCAGCAGATCGTCGTAAACGGCTCCGCCCCAATCACCGCTGATTTGTTCGGTGAACGCCTGGCCATAACCCGTTGAACCGTGCGGATTAATAAGTACAGTCACGTAACCGCGTGCCGCCCAC
This sequence comes from Acidobacteriota bacterium, assembly GCA_017991275.1. Taxonomy (GTDB): domain Bacteria; phylum Acidobacteriota; class Blastocatellia; order RBC074; family RBC074; genus RBC074. The sequence continues at coordinate 3,395 of JAGNMH010000584.1, read as the reverse complement.
ATCTGAGCGTTCCAGCGATAGCCCCAGTTGTCCAGCCAGGCTCCCTGAGGCCCGCCGTGAATCAACAAAACCATCGGATACTTTTTGGATTTGTCGAACTGCGGAGGTTTGACGATGAAGCCATGAATCTTTGAAGTTTGCGTCTTGCCGAAATCAGTTGTGACTTTGACCGGTCCCAACTTGCGAGTTTTTGGATTTGGCATCGAAGCTTTGGCGCCTTCAAACCAGAAATCTTCAGCCGAATTCAGATCAAGCTGAGCCAGCAGCGCGGCGTTTGTTTTCGTAAGTTGTCTGGGGTTGCCGCCGTCAGAATTTGCGGCAAAAACCTCTGTGGGCATCGTCAGGCTGGAACGGGTGAGGGCCAGCGTTTTTCCGTCGCCGGAAAGCGAGATGCCGTTGCTGGCGGTTTTGGCGATCAATGGTTTGACATCGCCATCGTTGATCGAAATGCTTCCAATCAGTTCGCGGCCTTCGTCTTCGGCTCCGATCAACAGGCTTTGGCTGTCTGGCGACCAAACCATCTCGCTGACGTTGCGATCAAAACCAACGGTCAGTTCTTTCATTGCGCCGCTCTGCCGGTTGTAAAGCATCAGCTTGAACCGGTCGGCTTCGTAACCTGCACGATTTTGCGAACGGTAAGCGATCCATTTGCCGTCAGGCGAATAACGCGGAGTGCTGTCGTAACCCGTATTCGCGCCTGTGATTCGTTTGGCTTCGCCTCCGGCGACGGAAACGATGAACAGATCGTTGTTTGTGCTGGTGGCTTCCACTTTGTCCGTGTTGCGCGCAAAACAAAGCTCTTTGCCGTCGGGCGAAAAGTCATAAGCCAGCGGATCGCCAAGCGAGAACGGTGGCGAATCAAAATCGCCGGGCGTCAGGTCTTTTGGCTCACCGCCATTAGCGGCAACGACGAACACGTGCGAACGTTTGCCTAGCTTGAATTCAGTCCAATGGCGATAGAGCAAGCGGTCGGCGATGACGGCTTTGACCTTGCTGGCATCGGCGGCTTCGGCCTTGTTCGCTGTGCATTTCAGGTCCGCACATTCAGGATACACTTCAGTCGAAAAGGCAAAGGTCTTGCCGTCAGGCGACCAGGTGAAGTCAGCAACTCCAAGCGGTACGTCGGTGACTTTGCGCTGATTCGAGCCGTCAGCCGCCGCGACATAAATTTGCGGCACTCCGTCGCGCGAGGATAGAAACGCGATCCATTTTCCATCGGCAGACCAGCGCGGCGTGTCGTCGTTGCGGCTGGAGGTAATCAACTGCCGAGCTTCGCCGCCAGCAGTCGGCACAACCCAGATGCTGCGTTTGCCTCGATTGGCTTGTTTATCAACCGCGTTGACGACGTAAGCCACGGAGCGACCATCCGGCGAAATTTGCGCGTCGGCCAAGCGCTTCATCGAAATCAGATCGTCGAAGTTGATTGGGCGTTTGGATTGCGCCAACCCGGCTTGGGCGACGAAAGCAAACGTAGCAAACAAGAAAGAAAGTTTCAGGAAGATTTTCATGACTTCTCCTATTATTTTCAAAGTTCTTCGGCTTCCAGGACAGAGATAATTTCTTCGGCGATGAAGATTTTATTACGTTGCCGCTCGCTGACTTCTTTCAAGATTCCGGCATTGATCAGTTTATCAATGTTTTGCCGTGCAGCCCGTGGAGTAACTTCCAAAGATGCAACGGCATTCTTGATCGTGGTTACAGGGTGAGCGAACAAGTCGTCAATCAATCGGAGTAGCAAGGCAGATGAACGCGCCGCTTGCAAGTTGTCACGGTATTCTTGGCGCATCTCCAACAATCTGGTGGCACGCTTCACGGCATCTTTGGATTGCTGCTCGACGCCAAGCAAAAAATACCTTACCCATTCCTCCCACAGGCCACGCTGACTAACTCCAAGGAGAAGGCGATAATAATCCTCACGATTACGCTCAAAGAACGCGCTCAGATACAGCAATGGCTGAGTTAATATTTTGTGATGACAAAGCAACAAAGTTATTAGCAACCGACCCATGCGACCATTACCATCTAGAAAAGGATGTATTGCTTCGAATTGGTAATGAATCAGCGCCAGCCTAATAAGTAAAGGTAATTCAGAATCTGTGTGTAGATATTTTTCAAGCTCGCCTAACGCGGTATCCATTTCGCCCACTGGTGGCGGGACATAGGTCGCATCCGTCAACGTGCATCCGGGCGCTCCAATCCAGTTCTGAGAACGACGGAACTCGCCTGGAGTCAGATGCTCGCCACGTACTCCAGTCATCAGCTTGTCGTGAATTTCGCGAATGAGACGCAAGCTAACGGGCAAGTCGTCTAACCGCCTCAAACCATGATCCAAAGCCCGGACATAATTGGAGACTTCTTGTACATCACTCTGAGCAGAACCAGGTTCACTTTCGGCTTCAAAGAAGACCAGATCGGAGAGGGAAACCCTAATTTCTTCAATTCGGCTGGAAAGCACCGCTTCACGCCTGATGAACGGCCCGATCAGCAGGTGAGGATTTGGCAAAGTAAGTCCTACGCCAGCCAATTGACTGATTGCTTGTTCCGCAGCAGATAATCGTCTTACCAAATCCCAGGATAGTTCCAAACTAGGCGGCAATGGATTTGGCACAAAGGCCAGATAACCTTGAGCCGCCTTTACCAACCGTCCAGATGAATTTGCGGTGAAGTTTTCTGCCAGCATTGTTAAAAACACCAAGCGTTCCGTTAAGGCTACTTAAGTACCAAACCAAGAGAATAAAGATACTTTCGTGCCCAAAGGTATCTTTAGCTTGTTTCGGTCACGGCTATTGACCGCTGCCAGCGGCTTTTGCCGCGGCTTTGGGCTGCCGTTTGTGAGCGTCGAACCAGTCGAAAATATCTTTGAATCCGGGAACGGCGATGTCTGAGTGATTGCCGCCTGGGACTTCGACATATTTGATTTCGATGCCCAGGTCTTTTCCCGCTTTGACCATCTTGCGGGATTCTTCGACGGAAACGGTCGGGTCTTTGTCGCCGTGAATGACGATCCAGGGAACGTGAGCGATTTTCTTCAAACCCATCATCACCATAGGCTGGCCGCCGCCGGAAATTGGTCCAAGGGCTGCGAACAGGTCTGGGTGATTGACCGCCACTGACCAGGTGCCGTAACCGCCCATCGAATGACCCATCAGATAAACGCGGTCATCATCAATTGAATAATCGCGCTTCATTGCTTTGAGCACGTCAATCACATCGGTTTCAGCCGAACCAAAGTACATCGAGGCGGGCGCTCGGCCTTTGGGACAGACAACCAAATAGCCACGAGCTTCAGCGATGCGTTTCATCTCTCCGTTGTTATAACTGGCGAAGAATGAATTTTCGTCGCCGCCCATTCCATGCAGAGCAACAACCAGCGGCCATTTCTTTTTGGCGTCGTA
>JAGNMH010000583.1 GCA_017991275.1 Acidobacteriota bacterium | reverse complement strand
CGCCAACGCTCGCCAGCTCAAGCGCGTAGTTCAAACCGGCAGCCAGCAACGTTCGGGGCTGCATTACCAACAGGCCGTTAAAATCGTGCGCGAAGGCGGCATCGGCGCGGTTCACAAAATCAGCGCCGGATACACCCGCAATGGCATGCCCGGTTTCAAACCCGAAGAGATTCTCGGCCCAGGCAAAGACGTGCCCAAAGGTTTGAACTGGGATATGTGGTTGGGGCCTGCTCCGACTGTGGCTTACGACCCGTTCCGCTGCCATTACAATTTTCGCTGGTTCTGGGATTACTCCGGAGGGCAGATGACCAACTGGGGAGCGCACAATCTGGACATTGCTCGTTGGGCGCTCGATGCCAGAGCGCCGCGCGCGGTTTCGGCTTTCGGCGGACGGTATGAAATCAAAGACGGCGGCGAAACGCCCGACGTTCAGGAAGTGCTTTACGATTTCGGCAACTGCGTCGTCACCTGGTCTGGCCGCGAAGTCAATCGCACGCGCGACGAATATCTGGTCTTTCACGGAACGAAAGGGACTCTGAACATCATGCGAAACGGTTTCACCATCACTCCCGAAACCTGGCGCAAAAAAGACAAACCCGAAATCGAACCCATGCAGGAAAAAGGCGACGCCAATCAATCCCAGGTTTCGCACGTTCGTAACTTTCTGGATTGCATCAAGAGCCGCCAGCGACCAATCGCCGATGTCGAAGAAGGTCATCTGACCGCGACCATGTGCCATCTGGGAAATATCGCCACGCGGCTTGGCCGTTCGTTCAAATGGGACGCCGACAAGGAAGAAATCATCGGCGACAAGGAAGCCAACCAAATGCTTTCACGCCCCTACCGCAAACCGTGGAAGCTGGATTAAGTCGGCTTACCTTAAGCTATTGCTTGGGAAGTGGGACAATCTGGCAGATTGTCCCACTTATTCGTAACTTACCGTCACGGAAAGCAATTAACCCAATGGAGGATTGGATATGAATTTGTCGGCTCGTCTTCTTCAAAGCTCTTTTGCAATTCGCACGATCAAATCTGTTTGGTTATGCACTTTTCTTTTGGCGTTTTCAGTCACAGCGGCTTTTGGCCAGGCGACGCAACAACAGGCAAAACCTGCTGCTCAACCCGAACAGGCAATACTCAAACAGCCTGAGAGTTTATCGGCAGAAGAGTTTTCCAAACTCAGCCGCGATTTTTCTGAAGAAGGCGGCACTTTCCGCTCGGAAAATTTCACGTCGAACGAGACTTCTTACCTGCACATCGTCAACAAGATGCGCGAAGTCGGCACAACCGGCGGAGCTTATCTGGGCGTGGGGCCGGAACAGAACTTCACTTACATTGCCAAGACTCGCCCGAAAATAGTCTTCCTGCTGGACATCCGTCGTCAGGCGATCATCCAGCATTTGATGTACAAAGCCGTCTTTCACACTTCGGAAAATCCGGCGCAGTTTCTGGCTAAGCTGTTAAGCCGCCCTCTGCCGCCCAAAGATTCAAAAGAAAAAGCTCCGGCAGCGAATGCTTCGATCAATGAGTTGCTGGCGTTTTTCAGCGCAGCCACGGTTGACGAAAAAGCTTACGCCGCCAATCTGGCCGAAATCCGCAAACTGATTCAGGAAGATTTTAAGTTTCTGCTGTCAGACAATGACAAATCCATGCTGGAGCATGTTTACAAAAGTTTCTGCGACGAAGGGCTGGCAATTTCTTACCGCACGGACGGCGGCGGAGGTTGGGGAGGTTATTTCCCTACGCTAAAGGAAATCCTGGCTGGTGAAGACCTGAACGGGAAGCAGGGAAACTTTCTGGCCGTGCCTGAAGATTACGAATTTGTACGCTCGCTGCATCGCAAAAATCTGATCATCCCTGTCGTTGGCAATTTCGCAGGCAAAAAAGCGCTGACTTCAATCGCCGATTACCTTAAACAGCACGCTTACACCGTGACGGCTTTTTACCTGTCGAACGTAGAACAGTATTTGTTTATGGATGGCATCCACGGCGATTTTGCCGAAAACGTCCGCAAGCTGCCGTTGACTGAAAAGAGCCTGTTTATTCGCGCCATCGCCGGACGCGGCCCTCATCCGGCGCGACAACCAGGGCATCGCCTGACGACTTTGCTGCAAAAGATGACTGTCTTTCTGAAAGATTACGACGAGAAGCTTTACAGCAGTTATAACGAACTGACGATGACGAATTACATCGCGCCTTAAAACCCGCGACAAAATTACATCAACCAAGCCGACTCCTTTTACGTCTTTACAGGCACACGCAAAGAAACCTGTAAACCAAGCGATTTAGGAGTCGGCTATGTTTTTATCTTTCCGCTTCGCAACCTTTCTGTTTTTTCTGCTGGCGTTGACGCTGCCAGCGGTTTCCCAGACAAATTATCAACAACCCGGCACTGCAACCGTCACCGGCATGGTCAGACTGGGCGGAGAACCCGCCGCAGGCATCGCCATGGCGATGATTCCCGAACAGGCAGGCGGCCCAGGCAGACGGCAGCCAAATCAGCCTCAACAGGGTCAACAGGCGCAAGAAGATAAAACTTTCCAGGCCACGACTGACGCCAACGGAATTTACCGCTTCAGCGCCGTCGCGGCTGGCCGATACAGAGTGATGCCTTTGACGGAAACTTTGGTCTCTGCCAGCGGCAATCCAAACGGAACCGCCATTTCAATTTCGGTCAGTGAAGGGCAGGCTGTTTCACAAATTGATTTTTCGATGGCTCGCGGAGCCGTCATTACCGGTCGGGTTATTGATAGCAACAACCGCCCTGTGATCGCCGAACGAATAACCCTGTCCACTGTGGCAGAAACCGGTCAGGCCAGACAGGTTAATGGAGGAAACCGATTCGGTTTGGAAACCGATGATCGCGGAATTTATCGCGCTTATGGTTTGCCAGCCGGACGTTATCTGGTCAGCGCCGGAACCGACTCAGCAGGTTTGAGGCCGGGGCCTGCTTTTAATCGCCGAGCAATTTACGCCAAAACCTTTCATCCAAACGCGACCGAAGAATCCGAAGCTCAAATCATAGAAGTCGCCGCTGGCAGTGTCAGCGAAAACGTCAACATTCAATTGGGTTTGCCTGCCAGGTCTTATGCGGTTTCAGGTCGCGCGGTTGATTCAAAAACCGGCCAACCGGTTCAATCCGTGCCGATCAGGGTAACCCGTGAAGTCCGCAACGGACGAGGCGGCCAGGCTGGCTTTCCAACCGGCAACGTCGGCTCCACCAATGCCGAAGGCGAATTTCGTATCACCGGTTTGTTTCCGGGCCGCTATTCGGTTTCGGTCAACCCTGCAAATTTTTCAGGCGGCACGGCTGTCACCAACGAGTTTTACAGTGAACCTACCAGCTTTGAAATCACCAGCGACGACGCCAGCGGAGTGGAATTGCAGGTCAATCAAGGCGCCGCAATTGCCGGAATTGTCGCCATCGAAGGCACGAACGATCCAACGTTGGCCAACAGGTTGTCTCAGTTGATGGTCTTTGCCAATTCACGCGGCGGACAGCGTCAAGCCGGAGGACAAGCCGGAGGACAAGCCGGTGGGCAAGGTGGCGGGCAAGGAGGAGCAACATCCGGCGGCAATGGTTTGTCGTCTGTTTCGCCTGCTGGCATTTTCCGCGTCGGCGGCCTGGCTCCCGGCACATTCCGCTTAAACATCAATGGCGGCGGCGGTTTTGGCGGCGATGGAGCTTTCAAACTGATCCGCATTGAGCGCAACGGATCGCCCATCAACGGCGATGTGGAGGTCACTTCCGGCGAACAAATCGGCGGCATTCGCATTGTTGTCGGATACGGTTCCGCAGTGATACAGGGGCGCGTGCTGGTGAATGGAGCGCCGCCGCCTGCCGGTTTGCGGATTATGGTTTCGGCGCGTTCTGCCAACTCCACGACAGGAAATGGCGGAGGCGGCAACCAGCGAGTCGAAGCCGACGGCCAGTTCAGGATCGAAAACCTGTTGCCCGGAGCTTATGAAATACGCGCAACCGGAACAGTTGCAGGCGGCCCCGGCGGCAGAGGTCAAGGCGGCAGACCAAATCGCGGCGGCCAGGCTGGAGTTCCCGCTCAACCCCAAACCAGTATTCAAGAAGATCGCCAAACCGTGACGGCCACAAATGGGCAACTGGCAAACGTCACGCTAAACCTGAAATTGGTTCAACAATGAATATGAAGCTTCAACACGTTTTGCGCCTGCTCTGCCTGTTTTGTTGCGCGACGTCTGTCGTTACCGCTCAGCAACCAGTCGCAGACAAACCCGAACTACCCAAACTCGGTTCGATCAAAGGGCGCGTTATTGGCGAAGACGGCCAGCCGTTGGCAGGGATTCCCGTCATGGCGATTCCCATTGG
>JAGNMH010000582.1 GCA_017991275.1 Acidobacteriota bacterium | reverse complement strand
TGCAGGCTTTGTCCAGTTGTAAAAAATTTACGGCATCGTGTTTTTGCCATAATTAAAAAGGTATGTTAGATTCCCGCTTCGATTTCACCTCACAGCATACGGCAAGTCGTTAAAATTACTCTGCCGGATGCGATTTTCGCTCAGGAATTCAGTCCAGAGCCTCACACCACACAAACCATCTAAAGGAGATGATGATGAAAAAGGCTATGAAGTTAGGTATTAGTTTGTTTGCGCTCTTAATGGCCATGCTGGCTTGTAATTCAATGGCACAGGCACAGGCCACGCGCACCTGGGTTTCAGGTGTAGGCGACGACGCCAATCCTTGCAGCCGCACCGCGCCGTGCAAAACCTTCGCCGGAGCGATTTCCAAAACTGCTGCCAGCGGTGAAATCAGTGTGCTTGATCCGGGCGGATTCGGTGCAGTGACCATCACCAAAGCCATCACCATCAACGGGTACGGATTCATATCCAGCATTGTGGCCGCCGGAACCAATGGAATTATCGTCAACGCCGGAGTCAACGACGAAGTTATCTTGAAGAACATCTCGATTCAGGGGATCGGAACTGGGCTGGACGGGATTCGTTTTCTGGCCGGGAACCAACTGACGGTTGAAAATGTGCAAATCAGCGGATTTGCCGGAGACGGGATTGAAGCGGCATTGGCCGGGAGCGGCAAGATGTACATCAAAGACACCAACATCACCAATTGCGGAGGCGCAGGCATCAAAATTTCCTCCACTGCTGGTTTTCCCACGACGACGTTGGACAACGTCCGACTGGAAGGATTGGGCAACGGACTGGAAGTCGGCGCAGGCAGTAATTTCGTTACGGCTCAGCGCAGCACCTTTGTCAATTCCGGCAATGGAATGGTCGCGACGGGACCTGCCACCATCAATGTTGAAAATTCGACCATCGCCTTCAACACCACCGGAGTGAATGCCAGCGGCGGGTTTTCGACCGTGCGAATTTTCAGCAATGGAATTTACAACAACGGCACGGGCATCAACATCGGCGGCGGCGCCACAGTGCAATCGGATGGGTCGAATCGCGTTTCAGGCAACGGCTCTTCGCAAGCGCCCAATGCAGTTCTCACCAAACAGTAAATAATCGGGAATCAAACAATGACCAGAAAAATCCTGGCGGCCAGTTTGTCAGCAGCTTTTTTGTTGATGCAGGGTTGCAGTTCCTCGTCATCCGAATCGGCTTCCCACCGTTGGGTGTCGGCTTCCGGTGACGACTCCAATCCGTGCAGTCACAGCGCGCCGTGTAAAACTTTTGCCCAGGCGTTTACACAAACTCCGGTCGGAGGCGAAATCGGCGTGATTGATTCCGGCAGCTTTGGCGAAGTTTCGATCACCAAACCGATCACGATCAATGGTCAGGGAGCAACGATCATCGTTGCTCCCAACCTCAACGGTTTCGTCGTCAACGCCGGAGCCAATGACGTTGTAACCATCAAAAACCTTTCGATGGTCGGGGCTGGCTCGGCAGCCAATGCCATACGCTACATTGCCGGAAATCAACTGACTGTCGAAACCGTAGCGATCTCAGGTTTTGGCGGCAACGGGGTCGAAGTCGAGCTTGGCAAAGGCGGTCAGGCGACCGGCGGCGGCAAGCTGATCCTGACAAATTCCAGTATCAGCAATTGCGGCAAAAGCGGATTCAAAATGAGCACGGCATCGGGCTTTGCCACGGCCACGCTGGATAACATTCGGCTGAACAGTTCAACCAACGGAGTTGAAATCGGCGACGGAAACACCTTTACGTTGCTCAATCGCTCTTCAATTACTTCAAACACAGCCAGCGGCATTCTGGCTGCTGCGGCTTCGGCGGTAATCAATGCGGACAATTCGATCATCGCCTTCAACGGAGTTGGAGTTAATGCCGCCGCCGCAACTACCGTCCGGTTGTCAGGCAACGGCATTTACCACAACGGCGAAGGCTTGAAGATTTCAGGCGGAGCGACAGTGTCTTCAGACGGAACCAATCGAATCGAAGGCAACGGCTCGACCCAAATGCCGAACGGAATAGCCAAGCGACAGTAACGGCATGCGATAAGCACCTGGAGCAGTGTAATGCCCGCAAAAAAAATTCCGGCAACCACGGGACAGATCAGCCAATCTGTGACCAGATTGGCTGAACCGCAGCAAAACGGTTCTGGTCATAGCCCGGCTATCAAACCTTCCACGCTGAATCAGCCTCTGTCGAATCAAACCTCACTAAATCAAGCGGATCATTCGGCGTTGTCGGCTCAACTGGCTCGCAAAGAACGCGACCTACAGATGCTGGCGCACAGGCTGGCGGTCAGAGACGCTGAACTGGCTCGCATCAAATCTTCGCGCAGTTGGAAATTGATGGAGCGTTACTGGCAGATAAAAAATGAGTACGTCCTTCCCGTTTTTAGACCTGCCTTGAAATTGCTTGGCCTTGCTTCACCCGCCGCACAGCAAATTGAATTACCCGAACTTTTGGCAACCAAACCGTTTCAGACCGAAAAGAAATCCGGTCAACTCGGTTTGTTGAGCAAGGCGAATGCTTACGACGTGATTTGTTTTCCAATCATCGAATGGGATTTCCGTTTCCAGCGTCCGCAACATCTGATGTCCCGTTTCGCCGACGCCGGACACAGAGTTTTCTATCTGTCGCACAAGTTTTGCGAACCTGGCATTGCTTACCAAATCAGGGAAAAGGCGACGAACATTTACGAAGTCACGCTTTGCGGGCCGGATTTGAATGTTTATCGGGATCAGTTTGAATCCGCCCAGCGCGATCAAATGTTCTTTTCGCTGGATGCGTTGCGGCGAGACTTTTCGTTGGCAGCGACTGCGTTGGTGGTTCAACTGCCTTTTTGGTGGCCTCTGGCCGAACAGGCAAGGGCGGAATTTGGCTGGCCGATTATTTACGATTGCATGGATCACCACGCCGGATTTTCAACCAACGCCGAAGCGATGCTGGAACAGGAACACCGCCTTTTTTCTTCGTCCGATCTGGTTGTGGTTTCGTCGGCTTCGCTGGCCGAAGAAGCCAAAGCCTTTGGCGCGGATCCTCTGTTGTTGCGTAACGCCTGCGAATACCACCACTTCGCCGCCACTGGCCGGACGATGAACGCTCGCCCGGTCGTTGGTTATTACGGAGCGATTGCCGACTGGTTCGATTCTGATTTGGTGGCCGATTTGGCCAAACGCCGAAAAGATTGGGATTTCGTGCTGGTCGGTTCAACCGACACGGCTGACATCAGCAAGCTGATTAAATTGCCAAACGTCACGCTGACCGGCGAACAACCTTACGCCACTTTGCCGCGCTGGCTGACACGGTTCGACGCGACGATCATTCCTTTCAAACGAATGCCCCTGACCGAAGCTACAAATCCGGTCAAGGCTTATGAAATTCTGGCCTCTGGCAACCCGCTGGTTTCGGTTCCGCTGCCTGAAGTCGTTGCGCTGGGTTCAGTCGTCCGGCTGGCTTCGACCGCCGCAGAGTTCGAGCGCGAAATCGAAGCCGCGCTCAAAGAAGATTCAGCAGAGTTGATCGAACAGCGCCGCGCTTTTGCCAAAGCCAACACCTGGGAGCGCCGCTTTCAAACTCTGTCGCCAGCCGTCAGCAAAGCTTTTCCGCAGGCTTCGATCATCATCGTCACCTACAACAATCTGGATTTGAACCGGCTGTGCCTGGAAAAACTTTACGAGCGAACCGAATGGCCGAACTTTGAAGTCATCGTCATTGATAACGCTTCGACCGACGGCACGCCGGAATATCTAAAAGAAGCCGAGCGCGCTTTTCCGAACCTCCGCGTTGTGCTCAACAGCGACAATTTGGGCTTTGCCGCCGCCAACAACATCGGGCTGAAAATGGCCACCGGCGAGTTTCTGGTTTTGCTGAACAACGACACGGTTGTGACGCGCGGCTGGATGACTGCAATGTTGCGACATCTGCAAAACGATCTCAGCATCGGTTTAATCGGCCCGGTCACCAATGCCATCGCCAACGAAGCCAAAATCGAAGTCGGCTATCAGCAGATTGAAGAAATGCCAAATTGGGCAGCCGGTTACGTCCGCGAACACGACGGCGAGACGTTCCCAATTCCAATGCTGGCAATGTTTTGCGTAGCCATGCGCCGCCAGATTTATGAAGAAATTGGGTTGCTGGACGAGCAGTTTGGCATAGGCATGTTTGAAGACGACGATTACTGCCGACGTATCAGCAATTGCGGCTATCAGATTCTGTGTACGCGCGGCAGCTTCATTCACCACTGGCAGCGCGCGTCGTTCAAACTGCTTGGCGAAGACGAATACCTTCGCATTTATCAGGAAAACCAGCGCAAGTTTGAAGAGAAGTGGCGGAA
>JAGNMH010000581.1 GCA_017991275.1 Acidobacteriota bacterium | reverse complement strand
ATACAAATCTCCATTGAAGCCAATTCCCTGCCCCAACGGCGAAGCTACGAAGTTTGGCGCAACGGCGGGCGGAGGCGCGATGATTTTGCCGTCTTTGTCTGTGGGGGGAGCTTTACCGACTCGAAAAGCTGATTCGTCTCTGACAAGTTCCTGTTTGCTGATGCGAGTTTCGTTTTCGTCGTCATCTGGCCGAGCCAGATTGATTCGGCTGAGCGCGCTGGCAATTTCTAGCTTTGCTCCGGCGTCCATCGAGTGCCGCAACAACAGCCCTTCTTTCGGAAACCAATGCGAAGCGCCTGACGCCGTCAAACGGCTTTCCCAACGGCGTTGTTCTTTCGCGCTGGCGGCCAATTGCTGTTCAAACCGGCGCTGAGTTTCGCTGATGTTGGCTTCGATTTTTTTCAACTGGCGCTGCTGTTCGACTGTCGGCGCGGCAATCCACGGAACTGAGTTGCCGTAATTACTGGCGCGTCCGTCTTCTGGAATGTTGTTTAGGTAAGCCGACAGTTGGTAATACTCGCGCTGGCTGAGCGGATCGAATTTGTGATTGTGACAACGCGCGCACCCAAAAGTCAGCCCAAGAAACACAGTCGAAGTCGTATCCACACGATCAACGACGTATTCAACCCGATACTCTTCTGGAACCAGACCGTCTTCGGAATTGCCTCGATGGTTGCGATTGAACCCTGTCGCAATTACCTGATCCAGCGCGGCTTCGGAGTCAGCGGGCTTCGGCAACAAGTCTCCGGCCAGTTGTTGAATCGTGAATTGATCGAAGGGCAAGTTGCGGTTGTAAGCATTGATAACCCAATCGCGCCAACGCCACATCAACCGCTCGCCGTCCAGTTGATAACCGTTCGTGTCAGCGTACCGAGCCGCGTTCAGCCATTGAAAAGCCATCCGCTCGCCGTAACGCGGCGAAGCCAGCAAACGGTCAACGACTTTTTCATAAGCGTTCGGCGATTGGTCGCTGATAAACTCATCCACCTCTTTTGGCGAAGGCGGCAAGCCTGTCAGGTCCAAACTGACGCGGCGAATCAAAGTCGCTCGGTCGGCTTCTGGCGCGGGCGATAAACCTTCGGCTTCCAACCGAGCCAGCACGAAATTATCAATCGCATTTTTTGGCCAGACGGTATTTTTGACTTTCGGCAACTCAGGTCGAACCGGCGCGACGAACGCCCAATGCTGCTGCCAGCCAGCGCCTTGTCGAATCCATTCGGTCAACAACTCAATTTCGCGCTCGGTCAGCTTGCGGCCTGAATCAACCGGCGGCATTCGCAAGGCTTCGTCTTTGGAATTGATGCGGCGAACCAGTTCGCTCTGTTCGGGATGGTTGGGAACAACGGCGTGTTTGCCCGTGCGGAGTTCAGCCAACGCTCCGGCTTCGGAATCCAGCCGCAGTTTGATTTTTTTAGTTGCCGCGTCCGGGCCGTGACAGGCAAAACATTTGTCCGAAAGAATAGGTTTAATGTCACGGTTGAAATCAATTTGCTGCTGACCTTTAGTCATTGCCTGCGGCTGGAAAATACTGCCGCAGAATACAGCCAGCACAATCAAAATCATCAGCTTCAGTCGAAAATTCTGAGTATTCATTTTATTCAAAACTCAACAGAGAAATAGCTACATCGTCCTTGACCAAAATCCGTTTACCGAAAATAACGGGGTGAGCATATGTCGCGCTGTCGGCGATTGAGTACTTCGCCACTTGTTCAAAACTCGACGCGCTCTTTTTGGCCACAATCAAACCAGCGTCGTTGTTCAATACGAACAGCAAATCTTTGGAATGCAGAATCGCGGCGTTAGCTCCTTCGCGGCCTTCGGTTGACCACAGCACTTTGCCCGTCGCGGCTTCGGCGCAAAACAGCGAGCCTTTGCGTTTGTTCGTCATCCCGTAAAAGTGATCGCCGCTCAGCACGGGCGAATTCATGTACAGCGTCAGTTCGCGGTTATGCCAAAGCTGTTTGGCTTCCCATTTGTCGCCATTTTTCGTCGGCTGGATGGCCATTGTGCCTTTGCGAACGCCGGACAGAATCAGCGACGTTTTCCAAACCAGCGGCGTGACTATGTTTTCGTTCCATTCATCCGGCCATTCCAACCGCCACAACAACTGGCCGTTGTCGGCTGCAATGCCGACAACCGATTTGTCGGTCATCGTCACGATCTGCCGAACTCCGCCAAACGCAGCCACAATCGGCGAAGCGTAACCCGGCCCTTCGCCAGTCCAACGCCATTTTTCTTTTCCGGTCACGGCATCGAGTGCAACGATGATCCCTCCGCGAATGTCGTCCCCGGTGTAGGCAATCACGTTGCCGCCGTCAATCACAGGCGAAGCAGCCGTGCCGCAAAACATCTTCGAAGTGTTCGGCTTGCCGTAATCTTTCTGCCATTTCAGTTCACCGGTCGCGGCGTCGAAACACGACAGCACGGCGTTGACGCCCAGCGTGTACAGCCGCCCCTGATGCAGCACCGGAGTCGAAAACGGCCCTTTGCCCATCTGAGCGGCGTACTGGTTTTTCGTGAATTGTGTCGGGTAACGCTTGCTCCACAGCGGCTTGCCGGTTTTCAAATCCAGACAAGCGATGGTTTCTTCTTCACCGTTCATGCTGTGAACCCAAGCGCGGTCTTTTGAAACAACTGGTGAAGAATAACCAGAACCGACCGGAGTTTTCCATATCTGTTTTAGTTCTTTCGGCCAGACGAATGGCGCAACAAAATCTTTGACGACACCGTCGCGGTTGGTTCCGCGCCATTGCGCCCAATCTTGCGAGTGCGCGGACAAACCAAAGCTTCCCAGCAAAATAAAAATTAAACTCGCGCGAATAAATTTTATTGGCATAGCTTTCCTCCTGTTTTCCCAAACTACTGCTGAAGACGCTTTTGGGCAACGACAACCGATGGATGGAAAATGAAAAAGGATTACAACCGTTTGTTTTTACCAGCCTACTTAATTCAGAAAGCGCGCTCTCTCACTTTGTTTTCCTTGCCAGTTTTGCCATCCTTGGCAAAGTTCAGTGATGGATTGTTAGGGTAAGTGATTGCGTCGTCACAGATAACAACCCAAACATGGTTTGTCTGGATTTCTGATTTACCACATCACCCATTCTTGAACCACGACTTGCGAATTTACAATACGTTGAATTGAAAACTTGATCTAAGCTTATGTCCAACACACCTCAAGTTGCGTTGCAATTTCCGCCTTTTCGCATTCCAGCCGGAGTTGACCTGCTGTATCGCGAAGACAAGATCGTCGCACTGGAACGTCGTGCCGTCCAGGTGCTGCGTTATCTGGTCGCCAACCATGACCGCGTAATCACCAAAGACGAACTGCTGGAAGCCGTCTGGCCAGACACCTTTACCACTGATGGAGTTTTGAAACGTGCCGTCTCCCAGGTACGCAAGGCCTTGGGCGACGGAGCTGAAGAATCGAAGTTCATCGAAACCTACCATGGTCGAGGCTATCGTTTTATTGCCAAGGTTGTCGCAGAACCAATTGCTCAATCCGAGCCGACACCAATTGAACCGTCCGTAAAATCTGCTGAGCCTGTGGCATCACCCAACGCTGAGATTTCAGACGCGAAATCAACAATTGTCGAGTCAGCCAAACCGCTGCCGGTCGTTTCCGCCATGCCTGATTACAATCAATTGGTCGGACGCGAAATCGAGATGGCTCAATTGCACGCGGATTATCGGCGCGTGCTGGACGGCGCTGGCAGACCAATACTGTTGGTCGGCGAACCCGGCGTAGGTAAAACTCAGCTTGCCCGCGAATTCGCCAACCAGGCGCGAAATCAAGGCGCGGTTTGCCTTTACGCGCAGTTTTTCGATTATCAAGCCAGCCGATTGGCTCCCTATGAAATCTTTCTCGACCTGATTCGCGGCATTCTTGGAGTCAATTCAACCAACCGCGAAGATTGCGACCTGCGCGTTCTGGCGCGAAACCATTTCGGCCTAGAACTGCCGGAAGAGCTTTTCACCGACGGCAGAATCAACAGTCAGATTCGCCAAACCACCAACACCGGAGCTTTGCGAATTGATGATGCTTCGCCTTATGCCACCAGACCGCTTGGCACGCCGACCGGAAAAGTTGCATCAACCACCGGCAACTCGCGCGCGGTTGCGCCGATCAGCCAGTGTTTCATTCGTGCCAGCCATCACCGTCCGCTGGTTCTGATTCTGGACGACGTGCAATGGGCGGACGCCGCCAGCCGCGAAGTCATCGGTTACCTGATGCGAAGTTTGCAAAGCGAACCGTTGATGATTCTTTGTCTTGCGCGAGCTGAATCCTTAAGCGACCGGGAAAACGGGTTCGCCGAATGGCTGAAACAACTGGCCGGTTATCGCAGTTACAC
>JAGNMH010000580.1:2449-4356 GCA_017991275.1 Acidobacteriota bacterium | reverse complement strand
CCGATGACGCGCACGTCAATTTTGCGGGCGTCACGGCTGCCGCTGCGGCGGACTTCTTTCTCCTGCAGGACGCGCAGCAAACTGGCCTGAAACGATTGGCTGGTTCCGCTCAGTTCGTCCAGAAAGATCGTGCCGCCGTCGGTGCTTTCAAACAATCCTGCGCGGTCGGTGGCCGCGCCGGTAAAGCTGCCTTTGATGTATCCGAACAATTCCGATTCAAGCAGGGTTTCAGTCATCGCCGAGCAATTGACCGCCGTGAACTGGCGGTTTGATCGCTCGCTGTTGTTGTGAATGGCGCGGGCTATCAGCTCTTTGCCCGTGCCGGATTCACCTTCAATCAGCACGGTCGCGTTTGTGCGCGCGGCGTGAGCCGTCAGTTTGTAAGCCCGAACCATTTGCGGACTATGGCCGATCAAACCGGAAGCCGAAAAGTCGTGCATCGGGTCGGGGCTGACTGCCTGAGTTGTCGTAGAGTGCTGGGCAGCGCGGCTGACGATTGAAAGGACTTCGTCAATGTTGAAAGGTTTGGCAATGAAATCGAATGCGCCTTCTTCGACGGCTTGCATGGCAATTTCCAGCGAACCCTGAGCGGTGACGGCTATGATTTTGGTGTCAGGGCTGAAGCGGCGAAATTCGCGCACGACTTCCAAACCGGTAATGTCGGGCATGTAAATATCGGTCAACACCACGTCGAAGCGTTTGCCTTGTCCCAGTGAAATTGCTTCGCGACCGCCAGTTGCGGCAGTTACGTCGTAACCACTCATTCGCAATGGAACTTCCAGCGCCATTCGCGCTCCGCGTTCATCGTCAACGACCAGAATTTTGTGAGATTGAGAGTTGGTTTGAATCAATTTGGTCAGGGCCTTCTTTTGTCAAAAGTTACGGTTTTCCTTTTTTAGGACCGCCAGGTGCGGGCGAACCGCTACGTCCGGCCTCTGCAGGCGGAGTTCCCAATGGCGGAGCGCCGCCGCGTCCGGGGTCGCGTCCGTTGCCGGGGCGGTTGTTGCCTGGGTTTGAACCCCGCCCGGAAGTATCAGCAATCCTGCCATTGTTCTGACCGTTTCTGCCTGCTTCAGTCATTCGGAAATTCCCGTCATTGCGTCCGGGTTTGAAATTGCCCGGCGGATTTGGAGGACGCTGCATCATCACTCGCGTGGTTTGTCCGGCTGAAAGCAGAATCGACTGGTTCGGCAAGCGCAAATTGGTGACTGAAACTTCGCCTTCGTGCAGGAAAACGTCGGTTTGTTCGTTTTCGACCAGCACATCAAAGATTGTGCCTCGAACGGCAATCACCGCTGTCGGAGTGTTGACCCGGTAAGGATTCGGCTGGCCGCCAAGTTTTTCAATTTGAATTCTGGTTTTGCCTTTGATGACTTCGAACAACGTGCGCGGCGACTGGCTCAAATCCTGTATGACGACCGTCGTTTTTGGAGCAATCACCGCCTGCGAACCGTCTGAAAGCCCCAATACCAGGCGTCCGTTTTTGCCTGTGATAATTGTGTCACCTGCGCTCAACCGGTCTTCGACTTTGAAAACAATTTTGACTGGAACTGGTTGGTTGCTGGGATAGCGCCGGATTTCGACCTGACCTTCGATGGCTGTAATCCTGGCCGAAACCAATTGCTGAGCCGAAACTGCGCCCGAAAGCAAAAAAACAATGGCGCATAACTGACAAAGAAATCTAAATCTTGTGAGAAACATTGTCTTACCTCTTCAAATAATCTGGCCTCTTCAAATAATCTGGCCTCTTCAAATAATCTGGCCTCTTCAAATAATCTGGCCTCTTCAAATAATCTGGCCTCTTCAAATAATCCGACTGCTGATTTTTGTCACATCAGCGAATTTTCCAACCTGAATAATTGTCTGCTTTCGCCACACATCCTGGCCCTTTGCCGTCGCAATCGTCA
>JAGNMH010000580.1:0-2349 GCA_017991275.1 Acidobacteriota bacterium | reverse complement strand
CCTCTTCAAATAATCTGGCCTCTTCAAATAATCCGACTGCTGATTTTTGTCACATCAGCGAATTTTCCAACCTGAATAATTGTCTGCTTTCGCCACACATCCTGGCCCTTTGCCGTCGCAATCGTCAATCAGTTGCTCAATTGCAATCAATGGGCCTAATGAAAAGTCGCGTGTCTATGGATCGTTCTCGACGGGCACATTATTTGCTGACGGATAAGGCAGATGATTTCCGATTACACGTCCAATCAGGTGCAAACAGCAACCATGGCAAAAAGCCAAGGCTTGCCACGACTTAAAGAAAAGTTGAGGCAGCAGTTAGAAAATCCATTGGCGTTTGTTTTTATGGTTTGGGGAATTTTGTTTGCGATTGCCGGTTTGTTGTGGATTTTTTGGCCTTGACCCTTTGTGACCGTCAGTCTTTTTTGATCGGTTCGGCCTGAGCCTCGGCTTTCAGAATTTCGGCGAACTTTGCTTTGGCACGTTGACGCCTGACTGTGATTTCTGCCTCTGGTAAAAAACATTCACTTCCTGGCATGGCCACTATGGATGTGCCGATTCGCATGTAAACGGCGCCGTCAATCACCACCAAGCCTGTCTTGATTTCCTGTTTCAAACCCTGAAGCGTTTCCGGTGGCACTGTTTGTTTGACCGGTTCCTGAACCGTAGTCGTCACGGGCAGCGCAGCCGATTTAGCGATTTCTCGTTCAACCAGTTTTTTCAGTTCTTCAACGAAAGATTCATCGGGTTTAGCCAGAGCTTTATCGGCGGCGGCCTGAGCTTTCATCAGTGCTTCAGCCGTAGGTTGAATGCTGGGTGTCGGTTTTGGCGGCGGTGCATCCTGCTGCGCGGCAACTGCCCCGACCGCGATGACCAAGCAGGCGCAAATTCCGAATAAATGCTTCATTGTTGTTCCTCCGAATTGATTCAAAGCTAATTGGCAGATGATCTGGCTTGCCAATGACAGGAACGCCGATGTCGTTAAGCCTTGCGGTAAAACAATTCAATGAAGCAATTCGTAAGCTACAACTCCTGATCGAATGGTGTGCGAAATCGAAAAGTCCGGCTTCAACAGGGCCAGATCGGCGTCTTTGCCGACTTCTATGGAACCTTTGCGGTCGGCGATTCCGCATACTTTTGCCGGAGCCAACGACGAAGTATAAGCGGCATCAATCAAACTCATTCCGGTGAAATCAATGGCGTTGCCGACCGCCCGGTTCATGGTCAAAACCGAACCGGCGATGGTTACGCCGTCCATCAAAGTGCAAAGCGGCCCGCGAACCTGAATCTGAAAATCGCCCAGGGTGTAAATGCCGTCGCCGACTCCCTGAGCCGCAGTGGCGTCGGTAATCAGCGTGATTCCGTCGCGGCCCTTCGCTTGCCAAGCCAGTTGCGCCATTCGCGGATGGACGTGAACTCCGTCGCAGATCAGTTCTGCCTGAATGCCGGGTTCATTCAGCGCAGCCGCAGCCAGCCCCGGTTTGCGGTGATGAACTCCCGACATTGCGTTGTAAAGATGCGTCGCCCGTGTCGCTCCGGCATCAATCGCCGCCAACGCCGTGTCGTAATCGGCTTCGGAATGTCCCAGCGAAACGGCGACGCCGTTGGCTTTCAGAAAACGAATCAATTCCATTGCTCCGGGTAATTCAGGAGCCAGGGTCATAATCTTGATTCGCCCGTCAGCCGCCGCCAGCAATTCACGGCATTCGTCAAAGTTCGGATCGCGAATGCCTTCAACGGGTTGAGCGCCTTTGAATGCCAGATTGATGTACGGCCCTTCGATGTGGAGTCCCAAAATCTCCGCGCCTTCAGGTGAATGGTTGTTGGAGTGTTCGGCGGCAATGGTGTCAGCGATGGCTTTCATCAATTCGGAATGCCTGGCCGCAATTGTCGTGGCCAGAAAGCCCGTCGTCCCGAATTTCAACAGAGCGCTGGAAATACGGCTGATGCCTTCCGCTCCGTTGGCCATCACGTCGTCGCCCGCGCTGCCGTGAAAGTGAGTGTCAATGAATCCGGGCATGACCGCTCCGCCAGCGGCATCAACGATTCGTGAACCGGGTTCCGGCTCGGCGTCTTTGCCCGAACCGATGAATTTGATCTTGCCGTCTTCGCACAACAGGACGCCGTTTTCGATTACTGCCAGCGGCGTGACGATTTTGCCACCGATAATTGCTAAACGATTTGTCATAAAGTTTTCCAAAGTATGTAGTCCCGCCTTTAGGCGGAATGGGGGCGTTTCATAAGTACGTAGTCCCGCCTTTAGGCGGAATGGGTGCGTTTCGCAAAGTAAGGAGTCCCGCCTTTAGGCGGAATGGGTCGGTTTCGCAAAGTACGTGGTCCGGGCTTCAGGCG
>JAGNMH010000034.1 GCA_017991275.1 Acidobacteriota bacterium | reverse complement strand
ACAGCAATTGACGAGTTTCAAATTTGAACTGAAACGATGTTCTGTCGAAATTGGAAAAGACAACCCGGATATGGCGAAGAAAGCAGGGGCGCTGGCTGAGCT
Source organism: Acidobacteriota bacterium (assembly GCA_017991275.1). Lineage (GTDB taxonomy): Bacteria > Acidobacteriota > Blastocatellia > RBC074 > RBC074 > RBC074. The sequence continues at coordinate 16,238 of JAGNMH010000034.1, read as the reverse complement.
TGTCACTGTAATGATGAAGACAGTTCGTCGAATCGCCACCGAATTAAGACCGGGAGTTTTGGACGAATTGGGGTTGATAGCAGCTATTGACTGGCAAGCTCACGAATTCAAACGCAACACAGGCATTGCCGTGCTGATGAACAGAGCCGTCGAGGAGGTCATGATTGACGACGACAGAGCCACGGCTGTTTTCAGGATTTTCCAGGAAACGCTGACCAACGTCGCGCGGCATTCAGAAGCGGCCAGAGTGGAGGTTTCATTGGACTGCAAGGACGGTTTGCTTGTTCTTACTGTTCAGGATAACGGGATAGGCATGGCGGAAAATCAGTTTCGCAATTCCCGGTCACTGGGTGTGCTGGGGATGCGGGAACGAGCCAAGATATTTGGCGGCACATTGACAATTTCTGGCGTTGAAGGGCAAGGGACAAAAGCAGTGTTGGAAATGCCCTTGAGCTAATGCGGCAAACTGACCATAAAATCAGGAGAATAGAATGCTTATCGGTAAAGGTTACACAGACAGATTTCTATCTGAAATTGAGATTCGTGAGTTGGCTGCTTCGGCATTGTCACAAGTCGAATTAGACGGTAAACGAGTCGTAATCATCATTCCTGATGGGACGCGAACTGCCCCGATTCCGCAGATGTTCCGGCTCTTTCATAAACTGTTGAGCGAGAAAACCGCCGCGCTAGATTTTCTGATTGCCTTGGGCACTCACCAGCCCATGAGCGAAGAAGCGATCAATCTTCGCCTGGGAGTTACAGCCGAAGAGCGCGCAACTCAATACTCCAAAGTAAATGTCTTCAATCATCACTGGGACTTGCCCGAAACTTTTGTCGAGCTTGGAGTCATTTCCAAAGAAGAAATTGCAGAGATCAGTGATGGGCTGCTGAACGAACCGGTCAACGTAAAATTGAACAAGCTGGTTTTCGATTACGATCAGATAATCATTTGTGGCCCAACATTCCCTCATGAAGTCGTAGGCTTTTCCGGTGGCAACAAATACTTTTTCCCCGGAATCAGCGCAGGCGAAGTTATCAACTTTTCTCACTGGTTGGGCGCGCTCGTTACCAGCTACGAAACCATCGGCAAGAAATACACCGCAGTCAGAAAAGTGATTGATCGTGCCGCTCAGTTCATCAAACATCCAAAACTCTGTTTCAGTCTGGTGGTCAAAGGCGAATCTCTGGCCGGACTTTACATCGGTTCGCCCGAAGAAGCCTGGGAAGCCGCCAGCGATTTGTCGTCGAAGCTGCACATCGTTTGGGCTGACCGCCAATACAATCGAGTGCTTTCAGTCATGCCAACGCTTTACGACGACATCTGGACTGGCTCGAAGGGAATGTACAAACTGGAACCGGTTATCGCCGACGGCGGCGAAGTCATCATCTATGCTCCGCACATCGAAGAAATCAGTTATTCGCACGGCAAACTGCTGGATGAACTCGGCTATCACGTGTTGGATTACTTCACGAAGCAATGGGATAAGTTCAAAGACTATCCGCTTGGCGTCGTCGCGCACAGCACTCACCTGACAGGCGTTGGAACTTACGACCCTGAAACCGGGATTGAAAAACCTCGCATCAAAGTCACGCTGGCTACCAAAATTCCAAAAGAACGTTGCGACCGATTGAACATCGGCTACTTGGACCCGGACACGATCAACCTGGACGAATGGAAAGGCCGCGAAGCCGAAGGCATTCTGCTGGTTCCGAAAGCAGGCGAAATGCTTTATCGCCTGAAACCAAAAGCCGCAGCAGGTTAAACAATCCTGTTTCAATGGAGGAGAAGGTTATGAAGCGAATTTTTTTTGCCATATTGGCGGTGCCAGTTCTGTTTTTGCTTCTTGTTTCGGCTTCGCCGCAAGGTGTGACAAAGAGCATTCCGCTTGATGCCTTGAAGAATCAAAAGCCGCGCAACGTCAAAGTCGAAAATGCTGAACACAAAGGCCGAAAAGCTTTGCGGGTGACTGACGATGCTCCGGCAACAGCAGACGATGGAGATAGGCTGTTGATTCTTACTGCGGCCGATTTCAGCGATGGAATCATTGAGCTTGAATTATCAGGGCAGGTGATGCCGAACGCTGGCGAAACGGCCCGCGGATTTGTCGGCATCGCATTTCGTGTCGCAAATGACGCAGCGAAGTTCGAATGCTTTTACCTGCGGCCAACCAATGGACGCGCCGAAGATCAGGTTCGGCGCAATCATTCGACTCAATACATTTCTTTCCCGGATTTTCCGTGGCAGAAACTTCGCAAAGAGTTTCCCGAAAAATACGAAAGCTACGTTGATCTGGTGCCGGGCGATTGGACAAAAGTGAAAATCGAAGTTCGCGGCACAAAAGCCAGGCTTTTTGTGCATGGAGTGTCTCAACCTGTTTTGATCGTCAATGATTTGAAACTCGGCGAATCGAAAGGCACGATTGGTTTGTGGGTTGGCCCTGGCACTGTGGCTCATTTTTCCGACCTTCAAATTACTCAGTGAAGCAGCACTGAGTTGCCAAATTTTTCAGAAGAGGAGATTTCCAATGCAAGCTTCATCTGGTTTGAAAGTCATTCGCGGCGCGTGTCCTCACGATTGCCCTGACACCTGCGCGCTGGTCACAACGGTAATGGATGGCAGCGCCATCAGCGTCAAAGGTGCTGAAGATCATCCAACTACCAACGGCTTTCTCTGCACCAAGGTCAATCGTTACTTGGAACGCACCTACAGCCCGCAGCGAGTTCTGTATCCGATGAAGCGCGTCGGTGAAAAAGGCAAAGGCATTTTCCAGCGCATCAGTTGGGATGAAGCTCTGGACACTATCGCCGCCAAGTTCAAGGAAATCGCCGCCGACAATCCACAAGCAATTCAACCGTACAGTTACGCCGGAACGATGGGACTGGTGCAGGGCGAATCAATGGATCGCCGTTTCTTTCATAAGCTTGGGGCTTCGCTGCTGGAACGAACCATCTGCGCTTCAGCCGGAGCCGCCGGTTACAAAGCCACCATCGGTTTAAGCATGGGAACCGACCCCGAACGATTCAACGAAGCCAAACTGATTTTGATCTGGGGATCGAACGTCATCACGTCGAACGTTCATCTGTGGCCGAAGATTCTGGAAGCCCAGCGCAACGGAGCGCGCATCATCGCCATTGATCCTTACCGCAGTTTGACCGCTGAAAAGTGCGATCAACATATCGCTCCGCTGCCGGGAACCGATGGCGCTCTGGCTCTGGCAATGATGCACGTCATCATCAAAGAAAATCTGATTGACGCCGATTACGTTGAAAAATACACGCTAGGTTTTGAACTGCTGCGTGAACGAGTGATGGAATATCCGCCGTCGAAAGTCGCCAAAATCACCGGCCTGGATGAAGCGACGATTATCAGTCTGGCGCGCGAATACGCGACGACCAAACCTTCGATCATTCGGTTGAATTACGGCATGCAGCGTCACGCCGGCGGAGGCATGGCCGTTCGCACAGTTGCCTGTTTGCCTGCGCTGGTTGGCTCTTGGCGAGACGCCGCCGGAGGCGCACTGCTTTCGACTTCAGGCACGTTCGCTATGAACACGACGGCTCTGGCTAGGCCGGATTTGATCTGGAACAATCCTCGCACGATCAATATGTCCGCCATCGGAGACGCACTGACCGGCTTCCTACGGATACAGTACCCTGACCGTAAGGGGGGGGCACAAATTGAAGCTCTGGAACCGCTTGATCCGCCGATTCGCGGGCTTTACGTTTATAACTCCAACCCCGTAGCCATCGCGCCAGATTCGCGCAAAGTTATTGCCGGCTTCAGCCGCGAAGACCTCTTCACCGTCGTTCACGAAATCTTCCAGACCGACACGGCTGATTATGCAGACATTCTGCTGCCCGCAACCACGCAGCTTGAACAGTTCGACGTTCACCGAGCTTACGGCCATCTTTACGTTGTCCTGAACCAGCCTGCGATTGAACCCATCGGCGAAGCCAAGCCGAACACAGAAGTCTTTCGGTTGCTGGCTGAGCGTATGGGGTTTACCGAAGACTGCTTCAAAGACTCCGACGAAGACATCGCCCGTCAGGCGCTGGACAGTCCGCATCCGCGTATGCAGGGCATTTCAATGGAAGAGTTGAAAGAGCGCGGCTGGATGCGATTGAACGTTCCTGAACGCTTCGCGCCTTTTGCCGAAGGTAACTTCCCAACGCCTTCGGGCAAATGCGAATTCTTCAGCGAGATTTTGGCCAAACAGGGAATTGACCCGCTGCCGACGTACATTGCTCCGCGCGAAAGCCTGCAGGACGCGCCGCAACTGGCGAAGAAATTCCCGCTGGCAGTGATTTCTCCGCCCGCGCACAACTTCCTGAATTCCAGCTTTGCCAATCTGCCCAGCTTCCTGAAAGCTGAAAAAGAACCGCGGCTGGACATTCACCCCGACGACGCTGGCTTGCGAGGAATTAAAGACGGCGACCGCGTCCGAGTCTTCAACGACCGAGGCGATTTCAAAGTCACGGCCAGAGTCACAGACAAAGCCCGCCACGGAGTCGTCGTGGCTTTGTCTGTTTGGTGGAAGAAACTTTCCGGCGACGGCTGCAATGCCAACGACGTGACCTCGCAGGGGTTGACGGATTTGGGAGCAGCGGCAACGTTTTATGATGCATTGGTTGAGGTAGAGAAGGTGTTATGAGGGCTGATGGTAAACAAGCTGTTTCGCATATTGATGACATATTGGGCGACTTTTCAAGCTGATCAACAAGGAAAAAAAACCATATGAGCAAACAAAATTCGGCTGGAATTCCGTTGCGCGCTTTGGGGCGTACAGGCATTGAAGTAACTGCGATTGGGCTGGGTGGGTATCACATCGGCGCGATGAAGGACGATGACGAAGCCATTCGATTGATGCACGAGGCAATTGATGCTGGCATCACCTTCATGGACAACGCCTGGGAATATCACGACGGGCGCAGCGAAGAGTTGATGGGCAGAGCAATCGCCGACCGGCGGCAGGAAGTTTTTCTGATGACAAAAGTCTGCACTCACGGACGTGACCGTCACGAGGCCATGCGGCAGTTGGAAGATTCGCTGCGGCGATTGAAAACCGATTACCTCGACCTGTGGCAGGTGCATGAACTGGCTTATGAAAATGACCCGGAATTGCACTTTGCTTCCGGCGGCGTAATGGAGGCTGTGGAACAGGCAAAGCGTGAAGGCAAAGTTCGCTTCGTTGGCTTCACCGGCCACAAAAGCGCGGAGATTCACTTGAAGATGCTGGCCTATGAATATCCGTTCGACGCCTGTCAGTTGCCGCTCAATGTTTTGGATGGAACCTTTCGCAGCTTCGAGCGGAAAGTCCTGCCCGAACTGGAACGGCAAGGCATCGCTGCCATAGGCATGAAAAGCATGGGCGGCGGAGGCGATATGGTTAAAGCCGGTGTGCTGACTGCTGAAGAAGCTTTGAGTTACGCAATGAGTTTGCCTGTGGCTTCAATCATCAGCGGCATCGAATCTTCGGCAATTTTGGAGCAAAACCTGAAGGTCGCGCGTGACTTCCATCCGATGAGCGCCGAAGAAATGCAGGCGCTCAGGATGCGATGCGCTGAGGCGGCTGGCGACGGACGGTACGAACTTTACAAAGTCTCAGCCAAACACGAAGGCCCGATTGGGCGCGCTCAGCATGGATTTCCGCCTGTTGGCGAAATGAACGATTGAATCACGATAAGTCCACCTAAAAACTGAATCGCATTCCCGTTTCAATTCTTCGTCCAGGCATAGCCGCAATCGGTTGGCCAAAAAACGGTGAAGTTTGCACGCCGGAAAACCCAATCAAATTTGCGTGATTGAACAGGTTTGTTGCTTGAATGAAAAACTCTGTGCGGAATCGTTTTGGCGTTTGGCCGGGCAGGCCGCCCATCATTCCCAGCATATCTCCGCTGTCTGATCCCGCACGAATGACGCGAACTTGCGGGCCGCCTGCGCCTTGCGTGTCGGGCGGTTTGCCGAATCCGAAGCTATAACTCAGCCGGGTGCTTAAATCCCACATCCCCGCGCCTCGCTCGCTGTTGCGGCTAAAGCCGCGCGGTCGGTCGTTGACGATCGAATCGCCGTTGTCGTCAAAGCCTGTGGTGACGTTGTAAGGCGCGGCGGAGCTTGCCTGAAAAATTGAAGTGACGCTCAACGATTTGCTCAGCCGGTAATTGCCCATTCCAAAGAATCGGTGACGAATGTCCTGCAGCGACGGGCCGCGCTCGGCTCGCAAATCGAAATTGTTGGCGGGCAGGCTCAAGGGGCCGTCAGTTTCATCCATGATTTTCGACAGGGAGTAATTCGCGCCAAGCATGAATTTGCCCATCTTGAACCAGTTCATGTTCACCATCCACGTATGACTGGTTGAACTGGCAGACGATTCAATCTGAGTGATGTTGCCTGCATCCGGAATCGGTCGAATGCCGTTCAGCGGAGCGTTGATGTTACGCCCGCGAAGCCTGTGCAAACCTTTCGTAAAAAAGTAATGCGACATCAAACGAAGACTTCCGGGCAGTGTTTGTTCAATGCCGATTGAAGCGCGTTGGACCATAGGCATTCGCAAATTCGGATCAATCTGAATTCGACTGGCTGGCAAAGTGACCGCCGTGCCACCTGAAAAAGGATTCGGGAAACCTGGGTTACGGATAATCAAATCGCTTTGTTGTTGGCCATTGACGCGCAAAGCTTGTTCATAAGTTTCAGAACCGAACCAGTCATAAAAGATGCCCGCGCCACCGCGAACGACTGCTGTGCCTTTTTTGTTTGGCGACCACGCAAAACCAATTCTTGGCATGAAGTTATTCTTGTCGCTCAAATTGGTTTGCGTTTCGTGGCGCAGGCCGTAACTGAGCGTCAGGCTTTTCACGACTCTCCAATCGTCCTGAGCGTAAGAGCCGAACTGAACTTGATTGAAATCCAACTGACCAACTCCGCGACGTTGAGTGTAAGTCGTCGGGCGACCAGCGCGAAAAGCATCCAGACTGGAAAAGATAAACGTGCCATTCAAATTGCGAAGCTCATTGCTTAGGTAATTTGAGGCTTCAAGTTGCAGGCCGGTTCGGATCGTGTGTTTTTTCAGCGTGATGTCCAGGTTGTCGGCTATCTCGAATTCACGTTCGCGGCGGGAACTGTTCACCTGGCCACCTCCGCGCGTAAAGGCGTTCAGGACTTGGATCGTTTGCGCGTTCGACAGTGCGTTTAAATCAACAGTCTGCCATCGAGCCTGAAAACGAAATTCGTTGAATAGCTTTTTGCCAATAGCTCCCGAATCGGCGAAGCGTGCAATGTGTTCGGCGGTGTCGCTGGTGAAACCGCGTTCTGGGAAGTCGTAATTGCCTACGCCCAGGTTGTCGCGGCGAGTGGCGTTGCGCTGGTATTCGACGCGCGCCGTGTGAGTCTTGCTCAGCAAGTGCTCCAGCCGCGCCGTCATATTCAGCGTTCGCCAGGGCTGGCGGTTTTGATCGTAGAAATTGCCAGTGGGCAAAGCCGCGACAATGGTTTTGGCTTCAAACGAATTCACTCCATCGGCGGAAAGAAACAGGGAAGTGTGGTTTTTCCAAACCGGTCCGCCGAGTTCAAAACCGAAGCGGCGATTTTGCTCTGAAGCTCTAAACGGCGCGAAGGCGTTGCGAGCGTTTAACGATTCGTCGCGGAATCCAATGTTGAAGCTTCCGTGCCAGTTGTCAATTCCTGGTTTGGTCAGGATGTCCACGCTCATAAAGGACGATTCGTGGCTTTCGGCTGCGTAAGCGTTGGTGCGAAAACGAATCTCTCTGATCTGATTTTTCGGTGGCAGCTTGCCGCCGCGAAAACCATTGACCCGGAACGTAGCGCCCGGTCCGGCCATATTGCGAATGGCTTGTTCAAACTCTTCAGGGTCGTCGGGCAGCGCGGCAATTTGTTCAGCGGTTAGCACGGTCGTGAAAGCATCGCCGCGCGGATCGGTTTTGGCTTCGCGTTTGTCTTGAGCGACTGTGATGGCTTCCTCGACAGTGGCAATTTGAAGCTTTACTTCCAGTTGGTTTGTTCCGGGTTTCAGATTGAAATCCTTGATCGTGCGCGATGCGAAACCGTCTGCCGTGACAGTGATCTGCACTTTGCCAACCGTGAGTTGGGAGAAGCTGGCTTCGCCGCGAGTGCCGCTCACAGCCTCTTTGGCCTGTTTCCCAACTACAACCCGAGCTTTCGTAATCGCTTCGCCATTGGGGTCAACGACCGTCACACGCAAACTGGCTTCAGCCGGTTTCTGGTTTTGAGCAAAAGTCGGTTGAATTGTTAGCAGCGAAATCAGCAGTAAATTCACGATTTGAACTTTGAGCTTCATTTTCCTTCTCCTCAGAAAAGTAACGCAACCTGCCGAGGTTACGCTGATCTAGCAAAATGCTAATGGAGAAAGCGGCGCACCTTTGGCAGGGAGTGACGCTACTCTTGCCGCAAGTTTAATTGTCGTTCAGAAGCTGGCTGCGAATATGACGATTGACGTTGGCAGCGTTTGGCGGATCGTAATTTCCCATCACCACAATCGTGTAGCCGCTGGCCGGATCAATTTCCAGTTCGGAGTTAATGCCCGGCGCTCCGCCCGCAACGCCGAGTCCGCCACCAACGATTTGCTTGGTGTTCCCCACGCTGATCAGTTTGTTGGCCAGCAGCGCGTTTGAAAACTTCAGCAAATCTTCCGTCGTCGAATAACCTCCGCCAGCCGAACTCCCGCGAGCCGGACGAGTGTCAAGGTTGTTGACACGTTCGCCTTTTTCATTAAGGCGATAACCTTCGGCCAGGTTTGGAGTTTTCGCATCACTGAAAAAGGCGTCGGTGTTGGTCATTCCGGCGGGTTTGAAAATATGTTCGCGGACGTAATCGTAATAACTCTTGCCAGTGACTTTTTCGATGATTGCTCCAAGCACGATGTAACCGCCGTTTGAGTAAGCGCGTTTAGTTCCCGGTTCAAAAGTAAGAGCTTCGTTGGCAAACAGCGGCAGGTAATCATTGATTGAGCGAATCTTCGTTTTTGGGACGGCTTCAAACTTAGGCCCGAAGAAATCACCGATCCCGGATTGCATTTCAACCAGGTGTTTCAGCGTGACTTTTTCTTTGGCGTCTTTATTCGGGTAATCGGGCAGCAGCTTGCCCAGCTTGTCGTCCCAGGCCAGTTTGCCCTGTTCAATCAGTTGAGTGATGGCGATGCGCGTGAAGATTTTGTTGATCGAACCCAGATTGAATTTGGTGTCCATTCGATTTGGAGTTTTGCTTTCTTTGTTGGCCAGGCCGACGGCCTTTTGAAAGACGGGCTGGCCGTTTTTGGCAATCAACACTGCGCCGGAAAATTTATCTTCAGCGGCTTGTTTATCCAGCCAGCCGGGCAGGTCTTTCAAAACTTCAGTTTCGGATTTTTTTGCCGTTGAAGCTTCAGACTGGGATTCGGATTTCTTTTCCCCCGGAGCTTCGGTGGGCTGGACTCGCAAATCGGTTACGGCGTGCGGGGCTTGTTGTTCAACGGCGATGCCGAAACTCAACCAGCGGCCATCTTTTTTCGCTTGTGCCAGCACGGTGATTTCGTAATCCGAAGATTTGGCAACGCTGTGCAACGTCAGCCCGCCAGATTGCTGGTAGAAGCCAAAATCCTGCTCGGCATTTCCTTCGTCGCCACCGGTTTCTTTGTGGAATTGTTTCATCGTTGCCAGGTTGCCGCTATTCAACGATTTGATGAATTTGCCAAGCGCCTTTCCGGCTGGCGTGTCTGGCAATGTTAGCTCCTTGCCGGTTGACGGTGCTTGCTGCATCGCAGATTTGATGGGGGCTTGAGTCGTGACTGGCAGCGCAATTTCGCCAACTTCTTTTTGCAGGTTCTCAATCAAGCCTTTCAACTGCTCAGTCAATCGAGCGTCAGAGACTGTTGGTTGAATTTGTTTCAGCGCGACCAGATGAGCAGTTTTCAGAGCTTTGTCCGCAGAAACTGCTACGTCTGGTTTGACGCCAACGCCTTCCCAGTTGGTTTTGGTAATTGGATTGATCGAACGTGCAAACGGAACGGTGATGGTGAACAGTTTGCCAAGCTGGCGCGGTTGAACAGGGTGTGCTCCGCCGCCGGTGGTTTCGCCGATGATCGTTGCGCGCTTCAGACTTTGGAGGTTGTAAGTGAACTCCTCTCCTGCAGAGAAGGTGTAATTGCTGGTCAGCACGTAAACAGGTTTGTTGCCGTACTTTTTTCCGGGCACGTCTTCACGAGTCCAAAACTCCTGGGTGCTGTTGGCCGGGCGTGAATAGATTGAATTCAAATGCGTGCGCTTGTCGAAAAGGTAGCTGGTCAGAAACGCGACCATCGCCGGGTCGCCTCCGCCGTTTTGGCGTAAGTCGAAAATTAGCGCATCAGTGTTAGCCAGAAAATTCATGGCTGCTGTCGCCGTGTCGCTTGCTAAACCGGCTTGTTCAAAGCCACGCAAATCAATGTAACCGATGTTGCCGCTTATCCGTTCGGCTTTCTCAAAACCGTAATTACGTTTAGCGGCCATGTCGCGTTGCTGTTGAGGCGGCCCGCTGAACCGCGAACCTTCGCTGAGCATGATGCGCAGGTGTTTGTCGTGGCTGATTTCCTGCAATTGGGTTGTCAGCAACCGCGCGAATGTTCCTGCATCGTTAACGCTGTCGTATTCCTTCCGCGCAACTCGTTCACGAATTGATTGCTCCATTTTTGCGGCAACTTCAGGAAAGACATAGGTATCGTTCAAAGCTTTAATTGCGCCTTCTATGACTTCGGTGCGAGTTGCGGCATCAATTGATTTAGCCGTAGTTGCAGAAGCTTGGCCAATGCCGAAGATGTTTGAGCTTATGAGCAGCATAACCATCAGCGAACTGCGAACGAGAATTCGATTTTTGTTTTTCATTTCTCCCTCCTTCGGGTTTCTGGTCCCGCCTTTAGAAAGCGTTTGTCGCTGAAAGGCGAAACCACGAACCCGCTTAACCATGAACTTATTTTTTGACGAACTTCTCAGGTTTGAGTGCCGGGTTGACCTTCACTTTGGTGACAGTGAATTCCTCGTTGGTTTCGCTTTCCATGCCTTTGGAAATTTTGTGAGGTATCAAGATGCCGCTGACCTGTTTGTAATCGGAAAAGCGAGTTTGGTATTCGACATCCGGTTGTTTGGCGGCTTCGGCTTCAGCCTCCTTCATGCGCTTTTCCAAATCGCCTTCGGCGGGCGGGCCGCCTTGATGTGTGATTACGCGCGGTCGTTTGCCTTTGTAAGTCATCATCAACAAGTGATGAGATTTTTGATCGAAGTAAAGCCGCAACGCCGGACCAACAGGAACTTTCGCATCCAGAACATCGGCTTTTCCTTCCGGCGCTTCAGCTTCACCGGCGTAGGTGAACGCCGTTGGCAATGAAGACGGAGTGCTGAGTAGAAAACCAAAGGCAGTTTTTAGGGCTTCGTTGCGAATCATATCTTCGCCCGCCTTGGGATCAGCGCCACGGCCCCCGCGGCGGATCATGACCATTCCGCCGCCCCCGCCACTTGTTTGCTGATCTTCCCAAACCTTGTCGCCATTCAGGGCTTCCACCCTGGTAATTTCCATGCCGCCCATCATGTTCATTGTTTCAACTCTCAGAACCTTATCAGGCATCAGCAGGTCTATGTTGAGGGTTCCTGACATATCCATCGGCCCCATCGTTCGCCGAAATTCGCCTTCGATGCTCAGGCTTTCCAACGATTTCAATTTGTCTCCGCCGATTGCCGCGCGAGCCTGTGCCAGAATTTGCTGCGCCTTGTCCGCCGCTTCCTGTGCGCCGACATTGGGAAACAGCTCTGCCATTGAAGCGACAACAATCAGCAATACAATCAAAAATTTTTCTTTCATGAAAACTCTCCCGTGGTGAAAAGCATGGAATACAGGCTTTGGCCTGCTGGTTTGCAATAAAGGCAGTCTCAAGACTGAACTCCACACATCAGATTTTATTTTTCGCATAGTCATATTCGCCGACCGGTAAGTAAAGTTGGTTAAGGCTGGGCAAAGACTTTGTAAAGGATGTTAAATCTTCAGTTACAGTCATTTCCGCAATGTTTTGCTGTGCTAAGATGCCGCGCGTTGAGGGCAAGTTATGAAGTCTTGGAAGCAAAAACGGTTGTTGATGTGGTTGCTGGTTGCGGGCATGTTGGTGATGTTGCCTTTGCTGGCAGTGCTGCAATATCGCTGGCTGGGAGAAGTTAGTCAGGCGGAACGCGAACGCATGCAGGCAAACTTGCGAACCAGCGCCGAACGATTCTGCGCCGACTTCGACCGTGAATTGACCACGATTTACACTCAGATTCAAAGTTTGTCCGAACCGAATTTTTATCAACCTAAGACGGATATTCTTTCAGCCGATTTTGCCGCCCGTTACAGTCGCTGGTTGACGGCAAACCAGAAAACCAAACTTATTAGTGGCGTTTATCGAACCGGTTACGACGTTGAAGGCAAGTTGATTTTGGCTGAGTTCAAAACCGACTCAGGATCGTTCCAACTTGTCGAATGGCCAGACAAATTGTTGCCTATACGCCAGCGTTTTGAAGATCAACGCCAGGCTCACGAAGCCGCGCAAACAACAATTCGCAACCTTTTCGGCGGCAAAGAACAGTTCAACATTTCCGGGAAAAGACAGGGCTATTTTCTGCAAATCCAAACCGGAGTCACCGCCGACGACATTCCCGCACTGGTGATTCCCGACGCTCATACTCCAAACTTGCAATCGGTTTTGGATCAGAAATCCGTTTGTACAATCGCTGTGCTGGACGACGAATTTATCAAAAGTGAATTGTTGCCCTTATTGGCCAGGCGATACTTTTCAGTTGATGGCGAAAGCGAATTCAATTTGGCTGTGGTAGGGCGCAACGATTCCAGGAATTTGATTTACAGGACAAATGCTTCGCCATCATTGAACGATTTCGAAAGAAGTGACGCGCAAACATCGTTTTTCAAAATTCGCATGGATGATGCCGACAGAGTTTTTATCAGAAGCTTCGGCGCAATTCCTCCGCCGCCCGTGCCTGCTTCGCCTTCACAGCCGGCGCCAGAGATTAAGACTGGCAGGATTGCCCTCAAAGTGACGCGAACCGATGTTGTCAGCCAAACAAATAATCAGGTTCATAAAACTGAAAATGTCGAACAAGCATTTACGATTCCAAAATCTCTGCCCGCAGCGCTATCAGAAGAGGGCGGGTGGCGATTACTGGTCAAACACAGAGCCGGTTCGCTGGAAGCCGCCGTCGGCAATGTGCGCCGTCGCAACCTGGTGATCAGTTTTGGGATTTTGTTGTTACTGGGAACCAGCGTTGGCTTCATAGTTCTTTCCAGCCGCAGAGCCGAGCGACTGGCTGTGCAGCAAATGGAATTTGTCGCCGGAGTTTCCCACGAGCTTCGCACGCCACTGGCGGTGATCTGTTCTGCGGCTGAAAACCTTGCCGACGGGGTGATTGATGGCGGCGACCAGATCAAGCGTTACGGCGGATTGATCCGCGACGAAGGTCGCCGACTGACCGGAATGGTCGAACAGGTTTTGGAATTCGCCGGAGCGCAATCTGGCCGCAAGACTTATGAACTGCGCCCAACCGATTTGAACCACGTTATCGAAGACGCTATTGCCGCCTGTCATTTGCAATTGGTTGATGGCGGTTTCGAGCTTGAGAAAAGCATTCCCGCTGACTTGCCGACAATTAACGCCGATGCCGCAGCTTTGAGCCGCGCGGTTCAAAACCTGCTGAGCAATGCGATGAAATACAGCGGCGAAAGTCGCTGGATCGGTTTAAGCGTGGAGTGGAACAATCTGCCAGATTGTTCCGAGGTTCAGATCAAGGTCTCAGACCGTGGACTTGGCATTTCGCCTGCCGAACTGTCGCACATCTTCGAGCCGTTCTATCGCGGCAAAGAAGTCGTCGCCAGCCAGATTCATGGAAATGGTTTAGGCTTGAGCTTGGTCAAACACATCGTTGAAGAGCACAACGGCAAAATCAATACTGAGAGCATAGTGGGACAAGGAAGTGGTTTTACACTGAGCCTGCCGGTTATTTCGGCGGAATTGTCTGTCACAGAAACGTCAAGAGAAGCTTATGAACAAACGCATCTTGCTCGTTGAAGACGAGCCAGGCCTGGTTTTGACCTTGACCGACCGGCTAAGCAGCGAAGGTTACAAGGTCGAATCAGTCCGCGATGGCGAAACGGGCTTGGAGCGCGCATCAACTGCAACTGGCGCTGAAGCTTTTGACGCAATTCTTTTGGATGTGATGTTGCCGCGTAAAAATGGCTTTGATGTGTGCAGAGACTTGCGTCAGCGAAACGTGACGACTCCGATTTTGATGCTCACAGCTCGTGGTCAACTGGTGGACAAGGTCGTTGGCTTGAAGCTGGGCGCGGATGATTATCTGACCAAACCCTTCGAGATGATGGAACTGCTGGCGCGCGTTGAAGCTTTGTTGCGAAGGGCGGCGACGGTTCCGGTTCCTGCCATTTCCGCCGCTGAAACTTACCAATTCGATTCGATCAAGATTGATTTTCGCCGAGCCGAGGTTGACCGCGATGGTGTGAAGATCGAACTCTCAGCCAAAGAGTTTCAACTGCTGCGCTATTTCATCGAACACCGCGAAGCCACGCTTTCGCGCGATGAATTGCTGAATGAAGTTTGGGGGTATGACGCAATGCCGACGACGAGAACGGTTGATGTTCACGTCGCCTGGCTGCGTCAGAAACTGGAACCCAATCCGCGCCATCCTGTTTATATCCAGACTATTCACGGAATGGGCTACAAGTTTGTGGGTTAAGTGGCGAACGCCATTTCGCAGCTTACGGATTTTATAAACAGCGACACGTCTTCAGCCTGTTTGATCTCGCCTTTTTTCGATTCCCAAAATTGCCAGAATCGGTTGATGGTTTCATTGGCGCTTTGTTCATCATCATGGGTGCAGAGGCAAATAGCGCTTCCTTTGTTCAAACTGACGCAGCTTCGATAAAGGCCGGTGCCGTATTGACGCACGACACAAGCGATGACTTGATTTTGGGTAAACATGACTTTCACTCCTTGAATGTTCGTAGTGCCGCCTTTAGGCGGAAGGTCTTTGTGACAACGGGCATTCCGCCTAAAGGCGGCACTACATGCTTTTCGTCTTCCGTCTTTGTCAAAATTGTCTTGTTGATTGTTGAGATGCGATGACTGATCGCAGAGGTTTAGACGTTTGAAAGTGGCCTCAGTTTCAAAAAATTCTGCCCTGCATTCCCAGTGCTTCCAGCATGCGAAGTTTTGATTTAATATCCGCTGGAACACAGGCGTTCAATGCCACGAACGTCTTCAAATCCACAACTTGAACTCGCACCTAGAGTCCACCTTTTCAAAGGAGACATGTCCATGAAAGTCTATTCGACACAGGAGATCAGAAACTTGGGCATTGTAGGTCACGGCGACGCGGGGAAGACCTCCCTCGTCGCCGCGATGCTATTTGCCGCAGGAGCAACCAATCGTTTGGGCAAAGTTGATGACGGGACCGCAACGACCGATTGCGATGAAGAAGAGATTGCACGAAAAATCAGCCTAAATATCTCTACTGCCTACGCCGAACACAAAGCAACAAAGATCAATTTTGTAGACTCGCCCGGTTATGCTGCGTTCATAGCACATGCAAGACCGGCGCTTAGAGTTTGCGAAGCTGCGTTGTTTGTTGTTGACGGAGTCAATGGTATAGGTGTGCAAACCGAAAAGGCCTGGGAATATGCCGACGAGCTTTCACGCTCGCGTCCGCGCTTCATAGTGATAAACAAGCTCGACAAAGAACGCGCCGATTTCGGCACTGTGTACAACTCGTTGCGTGAAACTTTTGGCAACAGTTGCGTTCCGTTAACGCTGCCTATCGGTTCTGAGAAAAACTTTCGCGGCGTGGTGGATGTCATTCACATGAAAGCCTATGAATTTGACGCCAACGGCAAGCACAAAGAGATTCCGATTCCCGATGACGGGAAAGGTTACATTGACGAAACTCATGAGCGGTTGATCGAAGCCGTGGCTGAATCCGACGACTCACTGATGGAGCATTTCTTTGACGCAGGCACACTGACCGACGAGGAATTTTTGAACGGATTGAGACGAGCGATTATCAATAAAAACCTGACTCCGGTTTTTGCCGCGTCTGCTGCAACCATGGTCGGTATTACACCTTTGTTGAATGCGATAGTTGATTACGCGCCGAACCCGTCCGATCTTGGCGGAGTGAAGGCTCACGCCGGGGTTGAGCCGACT
>JAGNMH010000033.1 GCA_017991275.1 Acidobacteriota bacterium | reverse complement strand
CGCCATCGAACGCGGCAAACACGTCATCGCCGACAAACCTCTGGCGCTGAATTCCGCTGACGCCAAAACCATGCTGGACGCGGCCAAAGCCAAAGGCATCGTTCATGCCGTGACGTTCAATTACCGTTACAACCCGCTGATGCAGCAGGCTCGCGTCATGATTAACCGAGGCGACATTGGCAAAACTCACTGGGTTCACGGTTATTACATTCAAGACTGGCTGCTGTATCCGAATGATTACAACTGGCGGTTGGAAAAAGAAGGCGGTGAATCGCGTTGCGTGGCCGACATCGGCTCGCACTGGTGCGACCTGGCCGGTTACATCACCGGTTCGCGTATTGCCGAAGTGCTGGCCGAATACACAACTGTTTATCCGACTCGGCAAAAACCGAAAGGCACGCGCGAAGCTTTTGCCAAGAGCGCGGGTGAGGAAGAGTTCGACGAATATCCTGTTGATACCGAAGACTTCGCCAGCGTCTTGTTGCGGTTTGAAAACGGAATGAAAGGATCGTTTTCGGTTTCTCAGGTCAGCGCCGGTCACAAAAACGGTTTGGAAATCGAAGTTGACGGCAACAAAGCCGCTGTCGCTTGGAAGCAGGAACGACCAAACGAACTGTGGATTGGCAAACGCAACGAACCGAACGGCTGGATGTTGAAAGACCCAGGTTTGCTTGATCCGTCAATCGCTCATTACGCCGCGCTGCCCGGAGGTCACGGTGAAGCGTGGGCTGACGCTTTCCGCAACTTGCTGCGTAATGTTTACAGCTTCATTTCCGAAGGCCGTTCGATGGAAGCCGACAAAGACAAAATCGAGTTTCCGACCTTCGCCGACGGACACGAATCCAACTGCGTCGTCGAAGCCATCACCAAAAGCGCCAAAGCTGGCGGCGTTTGGACGAAAATCGCCCGGTAGGGTTTGTCGTTTTGTAAAAATGGGGCGCAGCGGAGTATGCTGCGCCCGTCAAAAAATGAACTTCTCAAAATTCCAAAAAGTGATAAGCAAGATCAATCTGCGAGCCGCTGGCGCGCTGCTGATTTTTTTGCTGAGTTGGGCTGCTGCGCCTGTAGCTTTGCTGGTGCAGCAGCCTGATACCTGCTCGATGGAATGTTGCGTTGCCGAAGGGCATTGTTGCTGTGCCGCTCCAAAGCTCTGGGTCGAAGGCCAGGATCACAGCAATGTTGGCGAAATTGAACAGAATCGAATTGATTCTTCATGTCCTTGTCCGGTCACGCCGCCTTCAAATTCAAAAATTGTTTCACGCCAGATTGCGGCCAATCTTTTGTACTTACTGGCTCCTGACGAATCGGAAGCCAATGTCAGCCGACGCGAAGATAGTTTTTATAGTTCGGTTCGTTTCTCGCCAGACTCTTCCCGCGCTCCGCCAGTTTTTTCCTGCTGAAGAATTCCTACTTTCGCGCTTATCACCAATCAACCCTTTGCAGGTTGAGATTCCGCACGTGGTTGTTGCCTGAATTGATTTCAGGCTGCAATGCATTGCGTTTCCCATCCATCAGGCAATCAGGCTGATAAGTGATCTCGCTTCCTTTTTTTGTTTCCATCTTTTTCATCCGGGAGATCAACGATGAGAAGAAAAGTTCTATCTCCACTGTTGGAGGCGACTTCGGTATCTGTAAGAGCATTGCTCCTGTTTGCCATAGCCGCAATTACTTCTTTCGCCGCATTGGAAGGCATGGCTGGAAATGCAGGGGCAGAACAATACGCATTTGAAGCTCAAGGCCGTCCGGTGACCAAAGGCAGCGATCCGCAAATCGGCACGCGGGCTTCCGGCGAATTGTTTCTGCTTCACTTGAAAGACAAAGGCGTCTGGCTGAAAACTTCTGGTGATGGCGGCGACAGCTTTGAAGAAGCCGTGCGAGTTAATGATGGCGGCGAAGTCGCTTCGCATTCCGAAAATACGCCGATGATGATCGTGCGGACGATGCGCGAATTTTATGTCTTGTGGACAGCGGAAGACGACAAAGGCCGCAATTCGCTGCGGCTGGCGAGTTCGGTGGACTGGGGAAAATCATTCGGCAAGTCAGTCACGGTTGATCCGACCGGGCCGGTTTCGCAATCGTTTTTCACATTGGCAGTCGGGCCTGATGGCGTGATTTATGCCGCGTGGTTGGATAGCCGCGACAGAGGGCAGGGCAAGTCCGGCAGTTCGGGGCTTTACATTGCCCGGTCAACCAATCGCGGCCAATCGTTTGAAAAAAGCATCCGCGTGGCCTTGAACGTGTGCCCTTGCTGCCGTCCTTCGATTGCTTTCACGGACGCCAAGACCCTTCACATCGGCTGGCGCGGAGTGATGGATGGCGATGTCCGCGACATTTTCGTTGCGACTTCGACCGATGGCGGATTGACCTTCCCCACTTCAGCGCGCATTGCTGAAGACAACTGGCAACTTAACGGATGCCCGCATTCGGGGCCTTCGCTGGCGACTCTGGGCGGAAAGTTGTTTATCGCCTGGCACACCGCTGCCGGAGATCGCTCCCGCTTGTTTATCACTTCGTCGAGCGACAACGGAGCAAACTTCTCGTCAAAAATAGAAGCCAGCACAAATCTCGTGGATGCCAATCATCCGAAACTTGTCCGGCTGGAAAACACGATTGGTTTGGTGTTTCAGGCACGTCAGGCAGCCGCAAAAGATAGCTGGAACAAGCTGGATGTTTACTTCCGGCAGATTGACGGCAACGGTGCGTTGACGCCGCTTCAACGCATCAAGCACGTCACAGGCAGTGCCATTTATCCCACATTGTTATACGAACGCCCGGATCATCTTTTTGTCGCCTGGACAGAAGGCACAGAAGACGGAAAGAAAGTGATGATGGCACGCGGCCGTCTGGCTTCATCCGATCAAGCAATTCCGGCAAAAGCCAAGGCTGGCAGCAATTTAACCACTCCAATCACAAAGAGGCGAACAAATGACTAATGTTAAAAAAATACTCTGCCTGACGATGCTGTTATTGGTCAGCTTCGCGGTACAGGCGCAACAAAATACAGCAGAGCTTTCGGGGTCGGTTTCCGACGCCAACGGAGCGGTTCTGATAAATACCAAGGTGACGGTTCGCCAGCCGCTGACAGGCGCAACGCGCGTGACCCACACCAACAGCGTTGGCATTTACACCTTCACGCAACTTCCGTTGGGCGTTTACAGCGTGTCGGTTTCGCAAACCGGTTTTCAAACCGAAGTGCGCGAAGGCGTTGAGCTGACTGTTGGCCAGCGCGCGCGGCTGGATTTCAGTTTGAAAGTTGGCGCAGTCAGTTCTGAAACTGTCGTCACGGCAGGCGTCAGCCAGGTTGAAACGCAAAGTTCCGCGCTTTCCAGCGTCATGGACAAGGATTCGATTCGGGAATTGCCGCTTAACGGACGCGACATTGTGCAACTTGCGCTGTTGAAACCGGGTGTTGCGCCTTCGCGCCGCAGTTCTGATTCGGCAGGCAGCGGGGTTCAGCTTACGGTTGGCGGCAGGCGTCCAAATCAAATCAGCTTTGTGCTGGATCAAACGGACATCAACGACGGCAACAACAACACGCCCGGCAGCGTGTCCGGCGTCCTGCTTGGCGTAGACACCTTGCAGGAGTTCCGCGTGCTGACCAACGGTTACAGCGCCGAATACGGTCGCAGCGCGGGCGGCATCATCAGCGCCGTCACTCGCTCTGGCACGAACGAATGGCATGGCTCCGCGTTTGAGTTCGTTCGCAACAGCGCCTTTGACGCCAAGAACTTTTTCGATCCGGCCACCCAGAAAATTCCACACTTTGCGCGCAACCAGTTTGGCGGAGTTGCCAGCGGGCCGATTAAACACGACCGCACATTTTTCCTGGCCAGTTACGAAGGCTTGCGCCAGCGTCTGGGAATTACAAACCAGGCTGTGGTGCCGAACGCCGCCGCTCGCAACGGGGATATTCCCGGCTTGGCGAAAATCACTGTGAACCCGGCAGTGCCGGGATATTTGGCGCTGGTTCCGTTGCCGAACGGGCGAGATTTTGGCGACGGCACAGGCCAGTACATTTCGTCAGGCTCAAATCTGGATGACGAAGATTTCGTCGCCGGACGTGTGGATCATCGCTTTTCGGACAAGACTTCAATCTTTGGGCGCTACACGTTCAACAATGCCAAAGTCAGCGTGCCGGACAATTTGCAACTCTTTCGTTCCGCCACAGCTTCACGCAATCAGTATGTAACGGCGCAAATGACGCGCATTTTCAATGAACGGTTGTTGAACAATGTGCGGTTCAGTTACAACCGTTCGACCAGCCGAACTACTCCTGAATCCTTGCGCAGCATTGATTCGGCGCTTTCGTTTTTTCCTGGCCAGCCGTTGGGGCAAATCAGCATCACCGGTTTGTTTTCAATGGGGCCAAGCCGTTTTGGCCCGAACTTCAACGAATTGAATCTGTTTCAAGTCGGCGACGATCTTTCCTGGATTGTTGGCCGTCATTCGCTGAAACTTGGCGTTGACCATCGAGAGATTTATCTGCCGACCAGCCGCCCGCAATCGCCTTACGGGTTTTATCAATTCACTTCGCTGGCTAATTTTCTGCGCGCCACGCCCAGTTCTGTCGAACTGGCGCTGCCCGGTTCTGAAGTCGTGCGGCGTTGGCGACAGTCCATGACGGCGGCTTACATACAGGACGATTTCAGGTTGTCGAGGCGGCTTACGGTCAATGCCGGGCTTCGGTATGAACGCACCAGCCTTCCGCACGAAAAAGACGGCCTGGAAGCGAATGTCCGCAATCCGCTGACCGACAAAACTTCGACGGTTGGTGATCTGTACAAAAATCCTTCCAACCTAAATTTTGCTCCGCGCGTGGGATTGGCCTGGGATCCGTTCGGCGACGGCAAAACCAGCGTGCGCGCCAGTTTCGGAGTTTTCTTCGATCCATTGTGGACAGACTTTTACGCTAACGCCGCCAATCGCACGCCGCCGTTTTACACGCTGGGCAGCGTGCGCAATCCTGTTTTCCCGAACGCTTCGGCGGTGACTTCCAGTCCGAACTTTGTCTTGGGGCGGCAGGATACTTTGGTTTACGAACCGCAAAATCCTTATTCCATGCACACCAATTTCAGCATCCAGCGCGAAGTGGCGAAGGGCGCAACGCTGACTGTCGCTTTTGTTCGGCAACGCGGATTGCACGAAGTTCGTTTGATTGACCAGAATCAGGCGATCCCGACGATTCAAGCCGATGGCCGCAAGTTTTTCCCGACGACTTCGACGGTCAGAAATCCGAACTTCAGCGGCATACGCCACAAAACAACAGACGGGCAATCTTCTTACAACGGATTGCAAACCACTTTCGAATATCGTCGCAACAAATACCTCTCGTTTCACAGCAGCTATACCTGGTCAAAAGCGATTGACGACGGTTCGATTGTCACCACGCAAGGCGGCGACAACGATTTGCCGCAAGACCCTGACAGCCGCAGCGCCGAACGCGGGCTTTCCAATTTCGATTTACGGCATTATTTCGTCAGCTATGTGACCACGGAACTGCCGCATTTCGGCGGGCCGGAATGGTTGACGGCTGGCTGGCAGTTCAACGCGATTTCTTCGTTTGCGTCAGGCAATCCATTTTCGGTTGTCGTCGGTTTTGATCAAGCGCGGGCGCGTTTTCAAGCCGGAACCTCGCCTCAACGCCCAGACCTTGTTTCAGGCAAGAGCAACAATCCTATTTTGGGAGGGCCGAATAAGTACTTCGATACGTCGGCCTTTGTGCTTCCATCGGCAGGGTATTACGGCACGTTGGGGCGCAACACGCTGATTGGGCCGGGACTGGCGACGATTGATCTGGCCGCGAACAAAACCTTCAAACTGGGCGAACGGCTGAATCTGCAATTCCGCACAGAGGTTTTCAACTCGCTCAATCACCCGAACTTTTCAATTCCAAGCCAGCGCACGGTATTTTCCAGCACTGGCGCAGTGGGCAGCGCTGGATTGATTACTACGACAAAAACCTCGTCGCGTCAGCTTCAGTTCGGGTTGAAACTGACGTTCTAGGTCGCGTGGATTCAGTGGCAGGTAACAGGCAGGCGGCTGAACATGCACTATGCTGCAAAGCCTGTTGGTAAATGAAAACTGCTGAT
This sequence comes from Acidobacteriota bacterium, assembly GCA_017991275.1. Classification (GTDB taxonomy): domain Bacteria; phylum Acidobacteriota; class Blastocatellia; order RBC074; family RBC074; genus RBC074. The sequence continues at coordinate 10,291 of JAGNMH010000033.1, read as the reverse complement.
TCTTCCTGTTAGTAAGCGGGAAATGCTATCTGTCACATGGTCGCGGGGAGCGCGATTCGGGCGCTTTCGTCAGTGGTGTTGGCTTATTCAAAAAGATTGCGACAGAATAAATTTTGATTCAGCCTCGAAAGAACAAAATCCTGCCGCAGTTTTCGCAAGTGATTAGGTTTTCGCCACGGCGTATGTCATTGAAAACTTGAGGGCGGATGGTCATTCGACAAGCAAGGCATTTGTAATCAAGGGCTTCGGAAAGCGCCAACCCGGATTTGATTTTTGACATGCGGTCGTAAGTCGAGCGAGTTTCGGGGCTTAACGTCTCAACCATTGGAGTTCGTTCTACCAGCAGCTTTTCCAGTTTTTCGGCGTCAGCTTTGGCTAAGGCTGTGTATTCGGTAAGCTGTCTTTCCATCTCAATGCGCTTGGTTTCGATTTCCGGGCTACGTTCTTTGACTTGCGCATCAAGTTTTTCGACTTGTTCCATCAATTTCAGAAGCTCAGTTTCCAGAGTGCTGATGGTTTTTTTAGCAGTGTCAATTTCGCGGACTGAGGTGGAATACTCCCGTTCGTTGGTTGCTTTCATCTGGTCGGTTTTGAATTTTTCCAGTTTCTGTTGCTCGGAATCAATCTCTTCTTCCAGGTTGCTTTTCTGTGTTAGCGCCGCGTCCAATTGTTGTTTAAGATCAATGAACTCTTTGTTTTCAGCCGCGAACTGACTTTCAAGCTCCTCGCGTTTGGCAGGGAGCGATTCTATCTCCGCTTTGATTCGTTTGATTTCGACATCCACATCCTGGAGCGAAATAAGTTGACTCAATTCCGGGTTCAAATGGTCCTCCTTGAAAATGGGGCGCGGGGCTTTCCCGCAAAAGTTTGCGGGTTTTCCGACCGCCAACACCAGCTAAACAATTTCTTGAAAAACTGCTTTGCAAATTTTTTGTGATGAATGGTATGAAATGCGGGCGCATCATCACATAAGCCCGCGCTTCGGCGCAAGATAGCGAACATTATGAACATCAATTATCCCAATTCGGCGGCTCTGTTTGAGCATGCACAACAAGTTATTCCCGGCGGAGTCAACAGCCCTGTCCGCGCTTTTCGCGGCGTAGGCGGTACCCCACTGTTCATCAAATCCGCCAAAGGCCCAATGATTACTGACGCCGACGGCCATAGTTATATTGATTATGTCGGTTCGTGGGGGCCTATGATTCTGGGTCACGCTCACGACGAAGTAATTGTGGCCATTCAACAAGCAGCGACTCGCGGAACCAGTTACGGCGCTCCAACAGAACTGGAAATTGAATTGGCCGAAGAGGTGATCGAAGCATTTCCTTCGATTGAAAAGCTGCGGCTGACTTCCAGCGGAACTGAAGCGACAATGTCCGCGCTTCGGGTCGCGCGTGGCTTCACAGGTCGCCCAAAGATCGTCAAATTTGAAGGCTGTTATCACGGTCACGGCGACAGTTTGCTGGTGCGTGCTGGTTCCGGTGTCGCGACACTCGGCTTGCCTGATTCGCCAGGCGTGTTAGCTGAAGTCGCCCAAAATACAATCACAGTTCCATTCAATGATTCAGCGGCGCTTGAGCAAGTGTTCGATCAGCTTGGCGATCAAATTGCCGCAGTTATTATAGAGCCAGTTGTCGGCAACATGGGGTGCGTGCCTCCTGCTAAAAACTACTTGCAATTGGTTCGCAACATCACCGAAAAGCACGGCGCGATTTTGATCTTTGACGAAGTCATGACCGGTTTCCGCGTCAGTTACGGAGGGGCGCAACAGCTTTACGGCGTCAAACCGGATATGACGTGTCTTGGCAAAATCATAGGTGGCGGTTTGCCTGTTGGAGCCTTCGGCGGAAGGCGGGAAATCATGGATGTCGTTGCTCCGGTCGGGCCGGTTTATCAGGCAGGGACACTGTCCGGCAATCCGCTGGCTGTAACCGCCGGGTTGACGACTCTGCGCTTGTTGAAATCGCTGAACCCATACCCTCAACTTGAAAAAACAACGGCGAAATTGGTTGATGGCATGGCTGTGGCTGCGCGCGACGCCGGTTTTCAGACAACCAGCAATCGTGTAGGTTCCATGTTCACCTGCTTTTTTACATCGGGACCAGTTTTTGACTGGACAACAGCGGGAAGTAGCAATCGGGAAACTTTCTCAAGGTTTTTCCATGCCATGCTGACACAAGGCGTGTATCTGGCTCCCTCACAATTTGAGGCAGGATTTGTTTCAATAGCCCACACAGACGAGATCATTGATCTCACAATTGATGCAACGCGCAATGCTATGGCCCGAATTTGAAGCTTCTTGACAAGATTACTTATCTGAGTGGAGTAAGTAAGATGTTATCCGTAGTGCAAAAAATAATAACTTTATACTTAGTAGTCATCGCTCTCAGCCTCATGTCTTCGCTCTCTGTTTCCGTAATTGCAAAGGGCGACATTGGGCAAGGAAGCAAATCTCTTGAGCGTGAACGTGACCGTGCCTATGCCCGTCAGCAATTTACCAAAAACTTTCGAGACCTTCAGGTTACAAGTCAAAACCTTCTAAAGGAACATGAAGAGAAGCGACTAACCCAAAAACGATTGGCAAAAGATATTCGCATAATCAACAAATCCGCCAAAGCATTGCGTTCTATGATGGCTTTGGGGGATTTAGCCGACCCCTCAAAGATAGACAAAGAAATCAACACACCACAGGAATTCGACAAATCCATCCGACGAATTGCCAAACTTATCTATGATTTTGCCCACAATCCAATCCATCAGAACAGCAAAGTCTTTAATACCGACCAGGCCCAACAGGCTCAAACAGACTTGTTGGCTATAATTGACCTCTCAAAAGCGATCGAAAGCAAAGCAAAGAGCTACACTGTCGAAGCAGGGGCAGTGCAATAGTTCACCGGTTATTCGCCCTCTCAATGTGCTTGCTCAAACAGCTTTGACCGTATGCTTAGCCGTGTATTCCAGTTACTACTATGCAATTTCCTTGTATCAAAACGGCAAAGCCATGATTCGGTAATCTGTAACTGTCGGCAACTATTTCAGTTTCGCGTTTGTCCTACAATCCCGCTTTATTTAGCCTACTGCAATGCTGGTATCATTCTCTGCACGTCATTAAATGTACTTCTTGAGCGTTAAATATTAGAAAAAAAAGTTGACGAGTAACAATAACCTGCATACACTCAGTCGTGTCGGAATGAACTTCTGCCGACAAGCACTCAAAAGCATTACCAATAGTTTTAGTAAGCGTTGCAGAGACGGTTTTTCGTTATTGTGTCGCCCTCACTCTTAAGTTCGTTTGGTTATTAGCAGTCGAATTGCGAGACCGTTGTTTAATTATTACGCTGAGTAAACAAGTATCTATACTATACAAGGTCATTGAAAAGACGGATTCTAACTGTTACCTGGTTTTATAATTGAAGGCTAGGGTTTTATAGCAGTTTTTGTCAATTTGCGTGCAAGGTTGCAACCACTCACAACAACCAAGCAAACACTTTTCTCACCCCTAATCACACCCTTTAAGCTACCAGCGTACCGACCGCTCAACTATGCTCACTTTAACCCCCGGCAATGTTAGCTTGTCCCGGCGCATTGCTTTTTACCCCGTTAGAGCAACCTTGCACGCATTACAATCAATGTAACCGAACCAGGTTACTACTCTGCATTCATTTTTTAACGTTACAGTATCCGTCAAACGATTTTTCTCAACCATCACGCCGGCAGGGTAGTGTGGGGTGGCGCGATGGCAATTACGGATGAGGTTGGTCAGCAGGGGGACAAGCCTCATCCGCTTTTTTTTTGCACCATCGTTTGAAAATACCTTCCAAGCTTGCCTCATTGTCTTTTTGGTAGATCCGATTTAGCAACGATGAATGGAAGAACATCTACTTCGCGGCGATAAAACAAACGCGGACGCTGAGCTTCGGGCGTCACTTTTCCTTTTAGTTGCGAAGCGTTCTTTCTGACAAGTATTCGCGCGCGTTCTGTCTGGTATTGTTTTTCCTGCATGCGCGGTACTTTGGCCGTTACATGATCGAACCATTCGCGTAACAGCACCTGGCCGTCGCGCGGGTGATTATCGGCAGCCATTTGCCTCAAGCCGTCTTCGATCAGGGCATAAGTTAGATAACCATGGCCTAGCTCCTTGTTTTCCAGCGCCGATTGATAACTTTGCGAAGCCGTCAGCACGCTAATTCCTTTTTCGTAAGCCAGTTGAGCCATTCCTTTTGAATTCATAGGCCCTCGCCGAGTTTCTTCGGATTCCAGGACTTGGCCGGAATTGCAGGCGTCAATCACCAGCACTAATTGTCCGGCGTCCACGCCCTCAAACAGTTCAATTAACTCTTTATCTGAAATGCTGTTGGCAAACACGCGGTTCATTGCGGCTGGAGTCAGGCTTTCCCTTTTTCCGGCGTAGCCAAGATCATGGGGTATCAAGTAGAAACGCGGTTCAACAGCCAGGCCGTGCCCAGCAAAGTAAACAATGACAGCGTCTTCGGGTTGAGCGGCTTTCAGCTTTTCAATCGCCGCAACAATGTTGGCTTTGGTCGCTTGCTGGTCGAATAGCGAAATAAGTTCGATTTTGGAAAAGCGGTTGAGCCTGGTTTGTCGCCGTCGTAATTCCTCGCCGAAATCAGTAGCGTCAGGCACGGCAAAGTTCAGGTTAAAACTGGGGTTGGAATAACGGTTGACGCCTATGGTCAACACGTAAGCAGTGCCGCGCCGGCGCAAGCTTTCGGCTCCAATGACTTCGCGATTGGCATCCAGACTTTTGATGTTGTTGCGATTGAAGGCATAAGCAGTTAGCCGATTTTTTCCAGCAACAATTGGAATACTGGTTTCAATGACTGCGCTGTTGCGACCTTTCAATGCGTCGCCTCGCCAGACTTTGTAAAGCGCGCCATTGCGAAACAGTCGCACGTCTTGAGCGCCGCTTCCGGTTTCAGAAACTTCGATTTTGACGTTGATCATTTGCTGATTGCTGGTGACAGGTTTTGACGCTGCGGCCGAAAGTTCGTCGCCGATCAACATTCGCACTTGCGGCTGGCGGCGATCGATCTGCGCGATTTGCTCTTTTGGTTGAGGCCGTTTGCCAGCCAAAACATCGGCCAGCAAAGCAGGGTAGAAGTATTCGTTGAAGAATATCTCCACCGACGCAGTGCTGAAAGTGTTTTGGCCGAAACGCCACAAAATCTGAGGCCATGCGTTTGGCGAACCGTCGAACAAGCCTTCGGGAGTAACCACCAACCAATCGTCGCTTTCGCGCAAGGTCAAAGCAGTGGCGTTTAACTGACCATTTGCAGTTGCCCAAATTCTCAAGCTGCCGTCGTCGTGAGCGGAAGTCAGCCACTTTCCATCGTCGCTGAAGTTCAAGCCGTTGACGTTGCCGGTTGCTCCACTCAGAGTCATCCGCGTTGATCCGTAGTCAGTTTCTAGCAATCTGACCACGCCTTCGGCATTTCCAGCGGCGACCAGTTTGTTGTCGGGCGAGAAAGCCAGGCTATAAACAGCCGAGTTCAAATCGTTAAAAGCACGAACAGTCTGCCAACTTCTGGTTTCCCACAACCTGACCGATTGGTCGGTTCCGCCAGAAACCAGGAGTTGGCCGTCGTTACTGAAAGCCAATGCGAAAACGGCCTTGCCCGCAGTTGTCAGTAAACGAAGCTCGCCCCAGTTAACCACATCCCAAATTTTGATAATTCCATCAGCCGAGCCAGAAGCCAGCAGTTTGCCGTCCGCGCTTAAACTGATCGAATTGATTTCTTTCGTTTGTTTGAGCGTCGTAATGGCGTTACCGGTTAAGTCCCAGACTTTGATTGTCCGGTCGGAACTGCAGGTGACCAGTTTACCGTCGGTGGTGAAAAGCATCGAATTGATGCCGCCGTCATGAGCCTGCCAACGGCGAATTTCGCGCGTGCCAACGACTTCGATCAGGCTAACAATTCCGCCCTGGCTGCCTGTGGCCAACAACTGGCTGTCTGCGCTGAAAGTGATTGAAGTGATGCTGCCTTCATTGCCAGGAAGATTTGATATGACTCGACCGGAAAACACATCCCACAAAGTAACGCTGGTGTCCTGATTTCCCGAAGCCATCCATCGGCCATCGTTGCTGAAAGCCACGGCGCGAACCGGATTGGCTCGGCTGGTCAACATCACAGGCGTGTTGAAATCGTTGAAGCTGCGAACTTCCAGGTCGCGCGTGCCTGCCGAAATCGCCAGCCGTTGACCGTCGGAAGAGAAGGCCGCCGCTTCGTATTTTTCCAATCGGTCGGGTTCGGCTGACAATTGCGTTGTCGCACGCGAAGTCAGGTCGAAACGCTTGCTGATTCGCTCTGATGAAGCAGCAAAGACTTGATTGCCGTTTATGCAGACCGCGACGATTCGCCCGCCGTCAAAGCGAAAACTGGAAACAGGTTGAGAGCTGAGTTGAGCCAGGCGCCAAAGTCGGACAGTTGAATCAGCTTCGCCAGCGGCCAGCCATTCGCCATTTAGGCTGATGGTTAAACAGGTGACGGCTTCAGGTTGAGCGATGGTTTGTGCCGTCTGCCCCGTTGATATGTTCCAGAGCTTGATCGTTTTGTCGGCGCTGCCAGAAACCAAAGTTTGATTGTCGGCCCCGAACGCCAAAGCGTTCACCCAACCCGTGTGACCGGCCAGCGTTCGCGCTTCGGTTTTTGTCGTTACGTCCCAAACCTTGATTGCGTTATCAATCCCCGCCGAAGCCAGCAGCTTCCCGTCCCGGCTGAAAACCACTGTATTGACGCGGCCCTTGTGAGCGTCATAACTGGCCAGTTCCTGTCCGGAAGCGGCGTCCCACAATTTGACCTTGCCATCAATTCCGCCAGAAGCCAGCAGTTGACCGTCGGCGCTGAACACGACGGAGCGGGCTGCGCCCGTGTGACCTTTCAAAACTCTCAGCTCGTTGCCGGTTGTCGCATCCCAAATTCTGATTGTTGAATCGGAGCTGGCCGAGGCCAGATAGCGATTGTCTGGGCTAAATGCCAGACCGTCGCTGCGTTGGCTGTGGCCTTGCTGGAAGATGAGTTCGGGCTTGTCGGTTGAATTTGTTGGTCGCTGGGCAGACAAGCTTCTGGGCGTCAGGCAAAAGGCCGAAGCAAGCAGCAGACAGGCGGTTGTTGTTCTAAAGAGAATTCGCATATTCGTCATTCGATTGTTTTAGCCGGCAACAGGCGGTGTAGCGCGAACTGTTAGTTTGCGTCTCGCGCAAAAAGCTTTTCGGCGATGGTTACGGCTTTCCTTCAATTGTCGGGTTGCCGAAACGCAATCTGGACAGCTCGCGCAACTCAGTCGGCTGGCCATTAACGCTCAGCCGTAAAACCATCTCGCCGCTTCCAGCCAGCCAACGCGGCAGAGCCAGATTGATTTGATCCAGCCCGGTCATTTCGTTTTGCGCTCCGGCATAAAGCACTGGCAGTGGCACGTCACCCAACAGCGCAGCGATTTCTCCGCGATGATGACGCAGGCCAGTGCCGAACAAAACCAAAACCAGTTGGTCGTTTTCACCAAAGCGAACAGGGATTGCGGATTGCGAATTGCGGGTTGCGGATTGTTGTTGCGCCAAATCGTTGCGAGTAAGCGGTTCGTAATTCATTAAGCCATTGGCCTGCGTTCTTAAAAGAACAGCAGCTGGAGCAAATCCACAATCCGCAATCCGCGAACCACAATCGTTAAAAATTGCCGGAGCAGTTTTCGCTATTTCGACCGAAGCGACTGAAAAGCGATTGTCGCTGTTTCTTATCGCCACGGTCGCGAATCCAGGCGCAGTGTCAGGCGGAACCAGAAAAACAGCTTGCCCGTCTGAAGCCGAAAACAGAGGCGCGAAGTGTTCAACGCCGCGGTTGTCAGTTATGACAATTTGAGTGTCGGCCAGGCGATCCGGCAACGGCAGAGTTTTGGCGATGATTGAATTGGTCGCCAGCTTTTCTCCAAAAGCCACGGCGATGGATTCGACGGCCAGCTTTTGCTGTGCGAAGTCAGCGGCTGAAACCACTGTCAGAGGAGCGAAATCATCGCGGGCGAAATTCAGCGGCAAGCTTTCGGCATTGGCGTCAACCAGTTCGCGGCTGACCGGCAAGTCGCCAAAGTTGAATGTTGAAAGCTCGGCGGCTTTTGTCACCGAAACCGTTGGCGAAAAACGCAGGCTCGCAATTCGGTATCTGCCAGCCGGGAGCTTTTGCCCAATCGGCAACGACACTACAAAACCAAGCCTGCCTTCTTTGGCCTCACTGCGATTGACCATCAAAGTTGCCGAGCCTAGTTCATCCGAGAGCGTGGCCGATTGCAGCCGCCAACTGCCAGGAGCGAAATTCAGACTGAAGCCAATGGCGTTTTCTTCGCCGCGCGCGTCAAGTTCGATTTCGATGATGCGTTTTGCAGAGCGAAGGTTTTCATCACGCAACCTCAAAGTGCGAGCTTCGGCGTGGTTGATGCGTTTGAAAAGACCGTCTGTGAACCTGGCCATTGCGTCGGCTACAGTCTGGCTACCGACACCATCGTTTGCCAGCATCAACAAAGCAGGTGCGCTTACGCTGGGGCCGCCGGCTTGAACAAGCGGATCGAGCGCGGCTGCGTAACGACCGGCCTGAACCCAATCGGCGACAGTCAACAGTCCGTTGCCGAAAGTGTTGCGCGGTGCGCTGTCTGCGCGTTGAAGCTCCGCCGCACTCAACCCGGCCACTGTGCCGCTGATGATGTTTCCGGCTCTGACCCAATCAGCCATCGTCAACTGGCAATCTCCGTTCTGGTTTGGAGAAACGTCGGCTTCGTAACTGTTTACGATCAGAGCAACTGCTGTGGAAATCACTGGGCTGCAGCCAGTTCCGGTCACGACTACGTCGTAATTTCCGGCGTCGCTGAGTTGCGCTGCCGGAATTGAAAGTGTGGAGTTGGTTTTGCCGGGAATGTTTACGCTGTTCTTTCGCCACTGGTAAGTCAGGTTTGTGCCGGTGGCTGTGACTGAAAAGTTTGCAGCAGTTCCCAGGCAAACCGACTGCGCCACGGGTTGAGCGGAAATGCTGGTTGAACCCGGTGAAACGCTCAGCACGATTTGATCGCTGGCAATGCCACAGCCGAACGGACTGGCTGCATTCAGTTGCAAAGTGACGTTGCCGCTGCCGGTGACGTTCACCATCGAAGTCAAACTGCTAATGTTGACAACTGTTGCGGCTGCGTCTCCGGTTGTGTTTTCAACCGTCCAGACGATGGAAGCTCCGGCGGAAGCGCTCCCGTTCAGAGTAAAGACAGTTGTTCCATTGGCGGCTTTGCATTGAGATTGATCCGTACCGGCGTTGGCAGTCGCAGCCGGGTTGACTGTGACTTGAATCATCGTTTCGACGGGAGTCACGCAAGTCGGAGTCGAAACCTGGACTTTATAAGTTCCTGAATTGGCCAGTGTTGCGCTGGCAATGATCGGAGTTCGCCCGGCGATCATCGTGTTGTTCGGCAAAGTCCAGGTGTAGCTGGTGGCGCCGGGAACAGCAGGAGTTTCCAGATTGATTGGCTGGCCTTCGCACACCTGCAAGTCGGTTTCGCCGTTGGCCGTGGCGGTAATCGAAGCCGGGCAGGTGTTGACTGCATAAGCGTTGAAGTTCCAACCGAGCGAAGAACCGTTTAGCGGCGGCACCAAGACCGTTCCGGCTGGGTCTTCACTCATCCCCGCCGGTTGATAGTTGAAATCGAATCGCGGGTCGTTCGGAGTAATTTGGTAACTGCCTTCCAACCCTAAAAACCGTGTCGCCGGATTGGCATTATCCACCAGATAACTGCCTGCGCTGTTGTTTGTTGAAATGTCTGTCGGCAAAGAGCAGCCGGGAGCTTTCTCGTTCGTCAGGTGCAAACCAATGGGAATAGTTTCAGCAGAGTAAGCGGGTTGCATGGTGACTCCGCCGCCGATTTTCAGACCGACTGAACTTCTGCCGCAGAAGCTGGCGTCAACCGTTTGCGAAGGCTCAGCTTTAGCTGCGGTGAATGAAATCGTGCCGCCGTTGCCCAGTGTGACCGTTCTGGATACCGGCAGAAAATCAATTGCTTCACCGGTGGGAATGTTCCCGCTCGGAGTGATTGTGTAAGTGATCGTTGCTCCGGGCTGCTGCTGAAGGATTTCAGATTGCGGATTGCGGATTGCGGATTGTGGATTGTTCGCCGCAATCGCGGTTGTAGTTACGTTTTTGGGCGGCTGATTATTTTGCTCGCCAAGCCTGCCGCCTAAAGGCGGAACTACGAACTCGTCGCCTAAAGGCGGAACTACGAACTCGCCGCCTAAAGGCGGAACTACGGG
>JAGNMH010000579.1 GCA_017991275.1 Acidobacteriota bacterium | reverse complement strand
CCAAACTTGTTCTCAGAACGGCTATAAATAAATGGGCTTGCAATGGGGTTTAACTGCCATTGAATCAAACTAAATTCTAAAAACACTCAGGTCACTTGATATGTGAAGTAAAACCCTTCACATATCAAGCAATAATTACCCGTTATAGTGTTGCCTGAGTCGCCTTTTGGTGCTTTGGCCTGTCAACGATTGAAGACGCAGATTGACTTGCGTGATTAGTGCTAGAAGTTGTCAAAACGGATTGATGAAAATATTACACAGCCAGCGAGATCGTCAGCTTGACATTGTCCAACCGGTATTTATTATTGCCGTGTCTTCCCCAAAGTATTCAAAGCTAAACTGATCACTGAAAACAATCAGCGGTAAAAAATGGTCAAAGGGATTGCTTCACTCCTCGCAAATCCACTTGGTGGGTCTCGGTGTGCCCTGTTCTAGAAGCGTCCTGTCAGCGCGACCTGAATTACCTATTACAAACAAGGACTGTAACAACGGAACAGGTTAGTAATGAGTTTCCGTCAATCGGTTTGTGTCCGACTCCCCTGCTGCACCCCACACTCACCGTCAGTAGGAGATAAAAATGGGAAAGGTTATTGAACACCAGGAGATCATCAACACACCGGAGGCAAAGGGAATGCGAGCTTTGCCTTCGTCCAGAGGCGTTCTTATCAACTTCAATGATCTGAAAGCCTGGCGTGAATCCAATCTGATTAATCCACATTACGTGCCCGGAGGGCGTGAATACCGGCCCGCCGATTTCGCAAAATTGAAAGCGAGAGCTGGTTCCAATCGGGATTTTTCCTGTAATAAAGAATGGCTTCAGCTTGATCCCCAAACTATTGGTATCAGCGAAGGTGATTTATCGCCACAAATAATTATTGATTTTGCAGGTTTGGACGACGCCAATTGGACTCCTCCCAACAGCCAAATAGCCGTTGGGCCTAATCATTTGGTGGCAGCCGTCAATTCAACATTTGCTGTCTTCGACAAAAGCGGCGGCGAATTATTGCGCCGCACTCTTGCTGACGTCTTTGGGCGGTTGGTCGAAGATGCAATCATCTACAACCCAAAAGTTCTTTACGATCAGTTTCGCGATTGTTGGGTGATGGCGGCCTGTGCGCGCAGCGTTGATTCTCAGAGGTCATGGTTTCTGCTGGCTTTTTCGGATAGTGGCGATCCGGTTGGCGGATGGAGATTGTGGGCGCTGGATGCAGGCTATGACGGGTCGCTCAAAACTGCTTATTGGCCTGAAAGCCTTGGGCTGGCTGTTGATAACACGCTGCTTTATCTGACTGCGAACATGTTCAACGGGCAAGGTGAGTTCGTCTATTCCAAGTTGCGCGTTCTGAACATCCGAGAAATACAAATCGGCGGCGTAGTGCATGGCTGGGATTTCTGGCAGCTTCGCAATGCCGATGGTTCTCCTGCTTTTGGACTCCAACCGGCTGTAAATTTGCGAGCCGCTGGTGCGCAATACCTGCTCAATGCAACTTCAAGCGGACAAGGGATGACATTGTGGGCAGTGACTCAGCCAATGCGACAGTCTCCAAGATTGATGCGCCGGTTTGTTTCGACTGCAAATTTCAATACACCACCTGACGCCACCCAACTTTCTTCAGGTGTTGAAATCATGCTTGGAGACGCAAGGCTGGTTAATGTAGTTTTTCGCCACGGTTTGCTTTGGGCAGCCCATACCGTCGCTGCCAACTGGGGTGATGCAACGAATACGGCGGCGATTCATTGGATGCTCATCAACCCTCGTGCTGGATGCGTTACTCAACAGGGAGTTTATGGTTCTCCGCGCCGCCATTATTTCTGTCCGGCCGTGATGGCTGATGGCGAAGGAAACATGTTGATGGTTTTCAATCGCGTCAGTGATTATGAAACGCCCTCGATTTGTTTCACCGGTCGCCGCGCAGCGGACGAAAGTGGACTGTTGCAACCGAGCGAATTGCTGATGCACAGCCCGACTTCGGCTTTCTGCGAATGGAGTAACTTTAATGGCATGGCCATTGCGCCCGATGAATCTGATGTCTGGATGATGAGCCAATACATTGCTACAGATTCCGATATGCCGACCTGGATCGGCGCTGTTAGCTATGCCGACTCTGCCGGTCAAAAAAGCGAATCCTTTGTACAGTTTGTTTACGTCTGAAATTCAGGCTCGCTCCTGAACGAACAGTCATAATCGTGGCGCGGGCAAGCGGCCTTCTTATGAATAGCCATTTGCCCGCGTATTTAGTTGAAGCCTGTACAAATTGATCTTCAATGGAATCAATCAGTTCACGCCAAGTCGCCAAGAAGGAAAGGAAAACAAGCCATCTTTCTCTCCTCGGTTTCTTTGCGCCTTCGCGGCTTTGCGTGAGATTTCAATTTGCACAGCCTTCATTTAGTTGGTCTCGGCTCTACCCCAAACCCGGTCAACTCCCAACTCTGAATTTCCTCTGTTATCATCCGCCGCATGCTGAACATACTGCTTGTGTTGGCCAAACGGTTGTTGTTTGTGTTGCCTGTTGTGTGGGCTGTGGTGACGCTTGTTTTTTTGCTGATCCACATTGTTCCGGGCGATCCGGTTCGTAATTCACTTGGCGAAAACGCCACTGAACAACAAGTCATTGAACTTAAACACAAACTCGGGCTTGATCTTCCGCTCGGCAGCCAGTACCTCAATTACTGGCGAGGCGTTGTGCAAGGCGATCTTGGTGTTAGCCTGCTGAACCCTTCGGACAAGGTATTTGAAAAAATCTTTACGCGTTACCCGGCAACGCTTGAACTTGCTATCGCCGGTTTGATCGTTGCGATTTCAATAGCCATTCCGCTTGGCGTTACTGCCGGAACGAATCAGGGAAAGTTGACCGACAATATCGCTTCGGTCGTCGCTCTGCTCGGCATCAGCACTCCTGGATTCGTGCTTGGCCCGCTGATGATTTTGCTGTTTTCGATCAAGCTGGATTTGCTGCCGGTTTCTGGTCGTTACGGTTTGGAGTATTTGATTCTGCCAGCCGTCACGCTGGGAGCGCCGTTGGCAGCGATTCTGACGCGAATGGTTCGCTCCAGCGTCATCGAAGAACTGAACGAGGATTACGTTCGCACTGCCCGCGCGAAAGGCTTGAATGAACGTCAAGTGATTTACAAACACGTTTTGAAAAATGGCTTGATTCCCGTCGTCACCGTCATCGGTTTACAGTTCGGAGTCCTGCTGGCCGGAGCGATCATCACCGAAATGATCTTCAGTTGGCCGGGACTTGGCCGCCTGACAATTGATTCGATCAATTCGCGCGATTATCCGATGGTGCAAGGCTGCATTCTGATGATCGCGCTGACTTATATCATCGCCAACCTGATTACCGATTTCGCGTATCGGCTGTTAGACCCGCGAATCAAAGTTGAGTGAGTTCTATGCCGACTTTTGAACGATCAATCGAAGTCAATGCGCCTCGTGTGTTGCTTTTTGATCTGACCCAAGATTACTCCCGGCGTCTGGATTGGGACCCATTTCTGAGAGAGGCTCGGCTGGTTGGCGGCGCTGACAAGCCTGGCGTAGGTGTGCGAGCTTGGTGCGTGGCCACGACTGGAATGGGTATGGAAACTGAATACGTTACGTTCAATCCGCCGGAACGCACTGCCGTCAAAATGACTCGCGGCCCATCAATTCTGAAATCTTTTGCCGGAAGCTGGGTCTTTGAAGTCATCAACGAAGGCAAAACCAGAGTTGTCTTTCGTTACCATCTGTCGGCGTCGCCGAGTTGGCTGAAACCGATTTTAGAACCGATTCTGCAATTCGTCTTTTCCCGCGACATGCAAAAACGGCTTGTGGCATTGAAGCTAGCCGTCGAGAAACTATGAATCGTCTTGGCAAAATAGGAACCGTCATCATTGCAGTGTTTTTCATCGTTGCCATCTTCGCGCCGCTGATTGCCCCGCACAGCCCTGTTGAGCAGCAACAGTTTGCAGCCGACGCGCCGCTTGAAGATCGTTTGAAGCCGACTGCCGCGCATCCGTTTGGAATGGATGATCTTGGGCGAGACGTGATGTCGCGCGTGATTTTCGGCGCTCGGATTTCGATGGAAGTCGGCGTGACAGTTGTTCTGATTTCAGCTTTTATCGGAATGATTATCGGCTCGGTTTCGGGGTATTACGGAGGCTGGGTTGATCGTTTCTTTTCAGGGTTTCTGTTTAATGTCTTTTTGTCGTTTCCCAGCATTCTGCTGGCAATTGCGATGGTCGCATTTCTGGGGCCGAGCATTCGCAATCTGATTCTGGCTCTGTCAGTTATCGGCTGGGTGGGTTACGCACGGTTGATGCTTGGGCAGGTTTTGAAAGTCCGTGAATATGATTTGGTCACCGCCGCGCGAGCCATCGGCGCAAAGG
>JAGNMH010000578.1 GCA_017991275.1 Acidobacteriota bacterium | reverse complement strand
CCATAAGTGTGAGCGAACGAACGCGCCAGAATGTCTGTACAGGCTTTCGAAGCGTCGTAAGGGAACAAGCCTAGCAGCGGATAATCTTCCTGGTAAGGCAAATCGTCGTGTGAGCCGTAGGCTTTGTCGCTGGATGCGACAACCACACGTTTGACGGTTTCGGTTCGGCGACAGGCTTCCAGCAGAAAGTAAGTGCCGCGAATGTTGGCTTCAAAAGTCGAAAGCGGCGAACGATTGGCAGCGCCGACGATGGCCTGAGCGGCCAGATGGAAGACCGATTCTATTTCGTATTCGGCCAGAACGCGCTCCATCAAACTGTGGTCTTCAATTGACCCGGTAACGACCGTCACGCGACGGCGCAGGTCGAACAAGTCCAGTGAGTTGGATTTCACAGCATCGCGCTGCAAACAAACCACGCGAGCGCCCTGCTCAACCAGCAAACGCGCGATGTGTGAACCTACAAAACCGGTCGCGCCGGTGACGAAGGCCGTCCGGTTATTCCAAAAGGAAGAAGTCATTAGTCCCAAATTTTCCACTCTGCCTGTTCGCTGTCCCAGAGCTGATTGAATTCGATGTTGTCTTTATACGTGTCCATGCATTTCCAAAAGCCGGAATGTTGGTAAGCGATCAGTTGCCGTTCGGCGGCAAGTTGTTCCAGCGGTTCGCGTTCCAGCACGCAATCTTCGGTCAGATATTCAAACAGTCGCCGGTTGAAGACGAAAAATCCGCCGTTGATCCATTCCTGCATGACCGGTTTTTCTTCGAAGTCAGTGACCGCCGATTCGCCATCCAGCTTGATGATGCCGAAATTCGAGCGCGGATGAACCGCCGTCAGCGTCGCTGTTCGCCCGTGCGAGCGGTGAAATTCCAGCAGGGCTTTCAGGTCAACGCTGGCCAGACCGTCTCCGTAAGTCACGCAGAAGATTTCGTCTTTGCCCAGGTATTTTTCGATTTGTTTGATGCGACCGCCGGTGTTGGTTTCGGCTCCGGTTTCGGCAAAAGTGATGGTCAATTCGTTGCCGTCGGCATGTTGCCAGCGCAATTGAAAATCGCCAGCCAGATCAGCCGGCGGAGCCAAATCCGAATAAAGTGGGTCACGGTCAATGAGGTAGCGTTCAGTGAAATGGCGTTTGATCTCATCTCCCAGATAACCCAAACAGAGAATGAAATCGGTCAGGCCGTAATGCTGATAAAGTTTCATGATGTGCCACAGCACAGGCTGGCCGCCGATTTCGATCAAACCTTTTGGCACTCTGGCTCCGTGTTCGCCCAATCGAGTGCCTTTTCCGCCGCATAAAATTACAGTCTTCATTTGGGAATAGTCGTTAGTCGGTAGCCGGTAATCGGTCAACCGAACTCCATCTATTTTTTCATCAAATTGTTCTTTGTCAGAAAAGCAGTAACCGTCTGATTGAACTTCTGCGGTTCGTCCATCATCAGGAAGTGGCTGACGCCGGACCAGACCTGGTAATCAATGCCGGGCACAAGTTCGCGGACGTACTTTTCGTAATCGGCGTTCCAGTTCGGGCTGGCCGCCATCAACGCCAGAGTCGGCACTTTGATCTTGTCCTGGTTCGGCGAAGCAGGCCAGATTGCGGGGTCGAGCATGCCTTCAAACGCGCCAATCATGACGTGTTGGGGCGCGCTCAGCATGGCGGCTTTGACTTCGGCTTGCGTGGCTTTGTCTTTCATCGTGCCTGTCAGATAGCTGACCATCTGTTCGGCGTGCTGCTTGTAATTTGGCCCGCGGAACGGATCCAGAAACTGCTTCATGGATTCAACGGTTCCCATTGATTTCAAACTACCGTCAACGATGACCAGAGCGCGAGTCTTCGCCGGATACTTTCGATAAAACTGGCGAATAACAGGCGTTCCCATGCTGTGACCGACCAGTGTGGCGCGTTCGACTTTGGCGTCTTCCATCACAGCGTTCACCGCGCGGGCAAATAAATCCATCGAATAAGTCACCTGCGGTTTGTCACTTTGGCCGTGGCCGGGCAGGTCAACGGCAATGACGCGGGTCTGACCGGCAAAAGCCGGGGCGTTGGCTTTCCAGAAATTCAGGTCGCAAGTCCAGCCGTGAACGAAAACCAGAGCCTCTTTTCCTTTGCCATAATTCTGGTAATGGACGCGAATGTTTTCCAGCTTGGCAAAACGGTCTTCGGGTTTGGATTCTTTGGCTTGGTTGGTTCGCGGCGCCGAAATCGCTAAGGCGAAAAGGAGTACGATCAAGCAATATCGAAGAATCAGTTTCATTGTTTTCACCTCAAAAAACTGTAGGTCAAATCTGTCCAGTTTGACACGCCTGGCCAAAAGCTGTCGGCAGCCATTTTGTCTTTGATGGAGCAGACAAACTGACAGTTCGCCCTACTTCAAGTTAAGCCGAGTTCTCCAATTCATGCAGCATGTTCAGCGTGTAAAGCCCCGTGTTGTGGCCGTCGCTCCAACTGATGCTGTAAGCGTATCGGCCAACCGTAGCCAGATCACTGATGCGAATGTCTGGGAATTGTTCGGCTTTCAGGTTCAGGCTTTGCGACGGATGATGCCCCTGGCAACTGGCGCAGGGGCATTTCGCGCGAAGCACAGACAGCCGGTGGCGACCCGTGTGGCCGTCGGCCCAGGCAATCTGCAACACTGAATCGTCGTCGGTCAGCTCCAACGATTCCGGGAAAACTTCGGTTCTCATAGCTGGTTTGTGTCAGTCTTTGATGAATGGTTAAATTGCGTCGCCTTTTGCAATCCATTGCAACGGCGCGCGGCATTTAACCATCAGAAGCCGCGCTTCGGCAAACGAACCAACATAGAGGAGGAAAATGGAAGAAAACAACGTTACAGACATTGCCCCGTATCGTAACCGCAAGGAAGCGAAAGGTTTTTTGAAGAGCGTGATCATGCTCATTCCGAATTTTCTGAAGCTGATGGGGCGGCTTTTTACTGATTCTCGCGTCCCGATGGCTGAAAAAGCCATGCTCGTTGGCGCAATCGTTTATGTCATTTCGCCCTTGGATTTGATACCGGACGTGATCCCGTTCATCGGACAGGTGGACGATTTGTATCTGGTTTCGCTGGTCGTTTTACGGTTGCTGGCCAGAACGGATGACGGTGTTATACAGGAACACTGGGATGGCATGGGCGATCTGGCTTCGATTGTGAACAAGATAGTTCGCGCTGCTCAGTACGTTTTGCCAAAACGAATGCAGCGAATCCTGCTTGGTCGGGTGGACATTGCCCCGAAAATCAAAGGCGGAATTATTTCTTCTCCCGCCGCCGTCGAAGACATTGACGACGCCAGAGAACGCAAAGCTCAACGTTGATAACACGTTAAAAAGCATAAAGTGAAAATGGCTGCTTGAACCGTCGGGCAGCCATTTTCCTTTTAGGAAGACTGTGACAATCTGCCGCCGACAAAATCCCAATCATCAGGAGACCCCCAAATGACAGAGCAAAACGCTGACCCGCGACCTTTGGAAAAGCTTGAAGGGCGGCTGGTTTCATTGGACGTGTTTCGCGGTTTGACCATCGCCGGGATGGTGCTGGTCAACAATTCAGGCAACGGCAGCGCGGTTTACCCCCCGCTCTCTCACTCACCCTGGCATGGATGGACGCCGACTGACCTGATTTTTCCTTTCTTTGTTTTCATCATCGGCGTAGCAATTCCGATGGCGTTTGAGAAGCGTAAAGCATTGGGAGGTAGCCAGGGCGATCTTTACCTGAAAATCTTTCGCCGCTCGGCGATTATTTTCGGGCTTGGGCTTTTGCTCAACGCTTTTCCTTACACGCTGGACAAGTTTCAGCATCTTCGAATTCCAGGCGTGATGCAGCGGCTGGCGCTTTGTTATCTGGTGGCTTCGTTGATCTTTTTGAAATCGAAGCTGCGAACACAGGTCATCGTCGCAGCCGGGTTGCTGGTCGGTTACTGGCTGGCGATGAAGCTGATTGCCGCGCCCGGTTTTATGCGCGGAGATTTGTCTGTCGAAGGCAGTCTGGCTTCGTGGTTGGATCGCACTTTGATGCCCGGCCACACTTACAAACCGATGTATGACCCCGAAGGTTTGTTCAGTACGATCCCTGCGATTTCAACCGCTCTGTTCGGAGTCCTGACCGGGCAATGGTTGATGCAACGGCGCGAAGCCTTTGAAAAAGTCGCCGGGTTGTTTGTGGTCGGCACGTTGTGCGTGATCGTCGGTTACGTTTGGGACTGGACGTTTCCGATCAACAAACCTTTGTGGACAAGTTCGTACGTCATGTTTACCGGAGGGCTGGCATTGCAACTGCTGGCGTTGTGTTACTGGGCGATTGACTTGAAAGGTTTTCGGCGATGGACACAGCCATTCGTGGTTTTCGGAGTCAACGCTTTGGCGCTGTATGTG